>NZ_JAAHFV010000340.1:0-6888 GCF_010672755.1 Moorena sp. SIO1F2 | reverse complement strand
TGGGATATTTTAACCCAAAGACATAGCTCCTTAGACATAGTTTGTCTCTCCTCCCTGATTGATTGATCAGGTTTTAGGCTGTTTCCAACCAGTCATAAATTTTATCTAATTGCTCCAGAGTTACCAAACCATACTGCCAAAGAATCATTGGCCAAAGTCCTGGATCTTGTTCCCGGTGTCGTTGTGCGATCGCAATTGAATCTCTTGAAATTGCTAACTCTTCTTGGAGAAAATGCAAGAATTTTGTATAGGTTTTTGGTGCCATTAGTTGTCTTTCACCTCCTTTAATAGGCTCTATTTTGGAATTAGTAATCTGAATGTGTAAACCATCAGTAGCCACTATCTCATCTGTCCACTAGGAAATTACAAGCGTCGGTTATAACTGACATAGAAACAGTCAGGAATTTTCAGGTTTTAAGGATAATTAATCCCATAGGAAAAGAGTTAACTTTCCCAATCATCACCCGACTAGGGTTTAGGATGACAGGACTAGCACTCTAGTACCCCTGTGTAAATTTTCAGGGTTACAAGGCTGATTACCTGTGTCCTAAATCACTGCCAACCTGAGATTTTCGTCAACCTAGAACAGCAATATTATGTGTCTTGATGCAGTCGCTCATGGGGGAAACCCCCGCAGGTCGGCGCTGCATCGCTTTCTTTCCAGTATCGAGATGAAATACCCTACTAGCATCACCCCTAGACCTTGCCAACACAGTGAGTTGGCAAGACCCTGGTAGCTCATATGGTTAAGTCAAGCAAAATTCGACAGTTTTAAATACACACTCCCTAAGGCGCTTGAGTGACAAGCGTCTGTCAAGTTAAAAACTTTGGCTGGCGTACGCTATAACTGACTACTCTCTCACACCATCAACTTAGCGATTCACCGCTAAGACTCAGTAGCGTCACCCCTACCCTTGTTTTCCCAACCTTGATTAATTATGTCAAGGGTAGCCATTAGTAATCAAGGGTATAGTCATTTGCGAGATTTTTACATCTGTCTTAGGAAAGATTACCCTAATTTAGCTTAATCCGCCAGAAGCCCCACGACAGAGGTAAGCATTTAACTATAGATCCGAAACGTAAGTAATCGCTTACTTCTGACTTCTGACTTCTGACTTCTAACTTGCGCGTAGCGCTATATTAGTTAGGTGCGGTAGTACTCCCATCCAGAAATTTGACATTTACCTGGTCACCTACTTTCAGACCCAGTTCAGCCGCACGTCCGCCACGAAGTTCAATCACTTGGTCAATAATTTTCATTCCTGGACCATAGGTAGGGCATTCATCGGTTTCGCAGGGGGGGACAGATTTTGCGATCGCTTTTACTTCCCCATTTCTTAGAAAGACCATATCCAGCTCGATTTTAACATTCTTCATCCAAAAGCTGACAGGTCGTGGTGGGTAGAAGCCAAATAACATGCCCCGATCCGGTGCTAGAGATAGGCGATACATCAACCCCATTGCCTTTTGCTCACGGGTCTGTGCCACTTCCAGCGAAATCCGCTCACCTGCGATTTCAGCTTCAGCAGAAATTGGTAACATTTGACCTAATTTGGTTGGTGATTGTGATACTGATGGCGCTGTTGCTGGCGGTTGACCAGATTTGACAGAGTTACTATTTATAGTGTCTTCTGGAACTGACCCTGCTGAACAGCCCATCAGTAAAATACTTAGTGCTATTGAACATAGAGTGATTTGAAACTTCATAGCCCTTTTCCCTATTATCAAGTATCAAGTATCAAGTATGAAGTGGGGAGTCGGGAGTCGGGAGTCGGAACCCACCCCTAACCCCTCCCAGGAGGGGAACGGGAGTCGGGAGTCGGGAGTGGGAAGTGCGAACCATGGCATTGATTGGTTACTCAGCCACTAGTATAGTTTCACCCAACACCGTTCAAGCTCCAACCTCCACCCTTCAACCTCCAACCTCCAACCTCCAACCTCCAACCTTGGCCTTTGGCCACGCTACGCGAACAACCTTCAACCTTGGCCTTTGGCCACGCTACGCGAACAACCTCCAACCTTGGCCTTTGGCCACGCTACGCGAACAACCTCCAACCTTGGCCTTTGGCCACGCTACGCGAACAACCTTCAACCTTGGCCTTTGGCCACGCTACGCGAACAACCTTCAACCTTGGCCTTTGGCCACGCTACGCGAACAACCTTCAACCCCACAACCCTAAGCCTCCCGCAACACATAACCAACACCACGCACCGTCTGGATTAATCGCCTTTCACCTTCATCTTCAATCTTGAGACGTAAATAGCGAATATAGACTTCGATGACATTGGACTCTCCCATAAAGTCATAACCCCAAACATTTTCCAAAATTTGTTCGCGAGTTAATACTTCCCTCGGATGGCTGATCAAATACTTGAGCAGTTCAAACTCTTTCATGGTCAAATCAATGACCCGTCCATTGCGCATTGCTCTACGCTGGCTTAGGTCTAACGTTAGTTCTCCAAACCTAAGCTGCTCGGAGCCTCCTGTTTTTGGCTCTAGATAAAGGCGCACCATTTTTACAAATGGCTCGGTACGATAGGGTTTAAGGAAATAATCATCAGCCCCTGCTTCTATACAAGCCACTCGATCCTCTACTCGGTCATGAGCCATCAGCATGATTACAGGTACGCGAGAGCCTTCACGTCTGAGCTGATCGCATAATCTCAGCCCTGATTCTCCTGAAAGGGCTCTATCCACAACCACCATTGCTGGCTGGAGTTCACAAGCTTGATGGCAAGCAATGGCGGCATCAAGGGCAATGACGGTATGATAACCTGCTTCTTTCAAGTCCTGACTCAGCCGTTCCGCCAATATTTGATCGTTTTCTACAACTAAGACACAGGGATTCCTTTCCAGGGTCAGATTTGGCATAGATAATGCTTGTCAGCACAAGCTGCATATAACTATGGTGAATACCAACCCTGTTTTAGCATGTCCTCATTAAATATTGCTGAGTGGGTAAGTTGTAAAAAAAATAGCCGTAGAAATATTATCCACGGCTATTTAAATGACTTATGTCACTTAGTTCCCAAACCGAAACTGATGTGATCCTATTTGATTGACCTTGGTCTTTCGGCCACCCTACGGGACCAGACCGGAGCCAAGGCTCTGGGGGGAAGCCCCCCCAGAAATTTAAGGTGTTATGGCAACAGCCAATACTTCATCATGGTTGTCTTCACTTCTCCTGGCGTTTCAGTAGGCTCCAGAGGGCTCCAGTCGGCAATCTCCCCATAGCCAAGGGAATAAAACCTTTGCATACTATAGATTACGGCTTGACGAGGACCTTTTAGAGTGTGCTCAACAGGTTGTTTCTTGAGGTTTTGGTTAATTTTTTTTGACATAAGTCGAAACTTGAAATCATTGTGGCTTTATATTGATTATTGTAATGATTATATTTTAATTTGTCAAGGGTTTTTAAAAATATTTTTGGGTAAGTTTTAGAGGTAATAAAAAAAAGCGTTTGCGTAGCGTCTCTTTCAAAGAATACCGTAAGCTAATGCGCTACGCGCACGCTATGCGAACAGCTATCAGCTATCAGCTTAAGCGCTACGCGCACGCTACGCGAACAGCTAATAAGTCGAAGCCTGTGCCACCAATTCCCGATTCCCGATTCCCGATTCCCGATTCCCGATTCCCTTGTTTTCAGCTAACCGCTGACCGCTGACTGCTTACAGTTTGATTAATTTCAACTTCTGCAATCGGACGCTCAAATTCTGTGATAGTCTTGCTAAAGTTGACTTGACCGATAACTTGCCATTTTAGTTGAAGCTTAGGGGTATTATTCAGATAATCGTAGCTACCTTCAAGGATAGTAATTTGGCTAATCGTGTGGCTTGTAAATGTTTGTTGAGCTTGATACTTGTTAGCTGTTGATAAATTATAATTTTCGATTAGTTCTTTGTAGTTATTTAAAATAATCCCTGTAGTTAGGGAAGCCAATTTTTCTAAG
The DNA here is from genome assembly GCF_010672755.1 of Moorena sp. SIO1F2. Taxonomy (NCBI): domain Bacteria; kingdom Bacillati; phylum Cyanobacteriota; class Cyanophyceae; order Coleofasciculales; family Coleofasciculaceae; genus Moorena; species Moorena sp. SIO1F2. The sequence goes on along the minus strand of NZ_JAAHFV010000340.1, from coordinate 2,938 downwards.
TTAGTTAGGTCAGCGTCGTAGATATCGATAAAAAACTCTTGTTTAAATTCCCTGGATGTAGTAATTATTGTGGGGTTTTGTTGCTCCGGATGTAACTGTTGTGGATGGGTTGATCTAAATGTTGAGGAAATTTCCCATTTACCGGGATAGATGCTGATGTGTGGTAGTGTTGTTGGTGATTCGGTAATGGGTTGAGCAACAATTTCTATTTGAGGTGTAGAGATGTCTTGAATTAGTTGTTGCTTAAGCTGCTCGCTGATTTGGGATAGTAAGTGTTGAATCATTTTTTTTAGATAATGGGTAATAGGTAATAGGTTATGGGAGTTAGGCAGCCGTTTTTGAGGTCTGATTCTGTGTGATTTTACAAACAACAGTCTCTAGGGTAAGGAATTGTTTCCTAGATTCAAGTATACATCCATATACGGGCGGGTTCCCTGCTTGTGTCTGGTTTAACTACATTACCCATTCCCTATTAACCATTATCATTACCATTACGATTAATGTTACTATAGGTATAGCTATAGTTAAGTAATGACCTAAATGTGAAAACCGATACCATATTCTATCGCCTGTTCCAATCGTTTCCCAGCATCTTCTTTGAATTAATTAACCATTCCCCTACAGAAGCACAAGCTTATCAATTCGCCTCTGTGGAAGTCAAACAACTAGCATTTAGAATTGATGGAGTATTCCTGCCGACAACCACCACAGCCCAACAACCGATTTATTTTGTAGAAGTCCAATTTCAGAGGGACTCTGAATTTTACTCCCGCTTCTTTACCGAAATTTTCATGTACTTAAACAAAAACAAAATCAGCAATGATTGGCGTGGTGTGGTGATTTACCCGAGCCGCAATGTGGATAAAGGAGCTACTCAACAATATCTTGAATTACTCGATTCCCCAAGGGTATCTCGGATTTATCTCGATGAATTAGCCGAGACCTCTGCACCATCGGTGGGTATAGCCACAGTACAGCTAATTGTAACCGAGGAAGATACTGCGATCTCACTTGCTCAAGACTTGATTCAACGAACCACTGAGGAGGTAGACAATGAAAGACAAAAGCGAGAACTTCTACAATTAATAGAGACCATACTGGTGTATAAGTTACCCAAACTCAGTCGCACGGAGATAGAAGCAATGTTTAGCTTAAGTGATTTACGGCAAACCAAAGTTTATCAGGAGGCTTTAGCAGAAGGTAGGCTTGAAGGTATACAAGAAGGGAGACTTGAAGGTATACAAGAAGGGAGACTTGAAGGTATACAAGAAGGGAGACTTGAAGGTGAAATTCAAGGCAAATTAAAGTCCATACCTCGGTTGTTAGCGTTGGGGTTAACCGTAGAACAAGTTGCCCAAGCTTTAGAATTAGAAGTTGAACGAGTGAAACAGGTGCTCCAGCAGTCTTCTGATAGTTGACATATTTAGGTAATAGGTAATAGGTAATAGGTAATGGGAGTTAGGTGAGTTTACTTGATTACCCATTACCATTACTATAGCTATAGTTAAATAATGACATAAATGTGAAAACCGACACCATCTTCTATCGCCTTTTTCAATCCTTTCCCAGCATCTTCTTTGAATTAATTAACCATTCCCCTACGGAAGCACTTGCTTATCAATTCGCCTCTGTGGAAGTCAAACAACTAGCATTTAGAATTGATGGAGTCTTTCTGCCGACAACCACCACACCCCAACAACCGATTTATTTTGTAGAAGTCCAATTTTGTGGTGATTTACCCTAGGGCGTGTTTTTAAACTCGGAGATCCCCCATTATCCCCCTTAAAAAAGGGGGACTTTGAGTATGGCTCCCCCCTTTTTTAAGGGGGGCTGGGGGGGATCATAATCTTGTGGAAAACTTTGAAAACACGCCCTAGCCGCAATGTGGATAAAGGAGCAACTCAACAATATCTTGAATTACTCGATTCCCCAAGGGTATCTCGGATTTATCTCGATGAATTAGCCGAGACCTCTGCAACATCGGTGGGTATAGCTACAGTACAGCTAATTGTCACCAAGGAAGATACTGCAATCGCACAAGCTCAAGACTTGATTCAACGAACCACTGAGGAGATAGACAATGAACCACAAAAGCGAGAACTTCTACAATTAATAGAGACCATACTAGTGTATAAGTTACCCAAACTCAGTCGCACGGAGATAGAAGCAATGTTTAGCTTAAGTGATTTACGGCAAACTAAAGTTTATCAGGAGGCTTTAGCTGAAGGTATAGAAGCAGGCAGACTTGAAGGTAAAATTCAAGGCAAATTAGAGTCCATACCTCGGTTGTTAGCGTTGGGTTTAACCGTAGAACAAGTTGCCCAAGCTTTAGAATTAAAGGTGGAACAAGTCAAACAGGTGCTCGAGCAGTCAACGGATCCCTGAAACAAAAACTATCCCATAGTTAGGTAATGGGTAATAGGTAATGGGAGCTAGGTGGGTTTACGCAGGTGACCCATTACCCATTACCCATTACTATAGCTATAGTTAAGTAATGACCTAAATGTGAAAACCGATACCATCTTCTATCGCCTGTTTCAATCGTTTCCCAGTATCTTCTTTGAATTAATTAACCATTCCCCTACAGAAGCACAAGCTTATCAATTCGCCTCTGTGGAAGTCAAACAACTAGCATTTAGAATTGATGGAGTATTCCTGCCGACAACCACCACACCCGAACAACCAATTTATTTTGTAGAAGTCCAATTTCAGAGGGACTCTGAATTTTACTCCCGCTTCTTTACCGAAATTTTCATGTACTTAAACAAAACTAAACTCAGCAATGATTGGCGTGGTGTGGTGATTTACCCGAGCCGCAATGTGGATAAAGGAGCAACTCAACAATATCTTGAATTACTCGATTCCCCAAGGGTATCTCGGATTTATCTCGATGAATTAGCCGAGACCTCTGCAACATCGGTGGGTATAGCTACAGTAC
>NZ_JAAHFV010000034.1:0-35050 GCF_010672755.1 Moorena sp. SIO1F2 | reverse complement strand
TTTTTTTTTTTTTCAAGGCGAAAACGGCAATAGAAGTTAGGGCGGCTGCGGGGATGGAGTTCAGGCCTGCCCTACTCCCTACTCCCTTAGCTATGGATAGTATGAAAAAAAGGCGTTGCTGATTTTGGCTATGATTCTGCCCCCCTAGCCCCCCAATTTTGGGGGGAACAAGACTTTCTTGCGTCCCCCACCCCCCTAACCCCCCAATACTGCGGTGCGACCCGTGGCGAATTTAATTACGGGTCAAGCGCACCGGTGGGGGAATTAGCGGATGCTTCGCTTTTTTGCAGAGGGGGATTTAGGGGGCTTGCCCAAAACCAGACGATCCCGCATTCATACTTCAATTGAGCAACACCAGAAATATCTTTTGCTCTTGGTACTTCAATGCTCCCATGCCCTAGGGATGGTGGAGAAATTACCATTGCTTTGAGCGATCGCTGTTTCACCCAATCCATCGGGCAAGGATTGCTATTGGTGAGCATAGTTGATGGGGGATTGGGAGCTTTTTCAATGGGGATTACCTTTGGTACAACAGATTTTGGCTCTACCAGTGACGTTATCTCCTCTGCAGCTGTCTCTAATTTGATCTCCAGATAATTACCCTTATTAACAATCTTCCTATTTCCCGATCTTCCCATCTTCTTTAAAGACTCCAACTGATCAGTTGTCTCCAAGTCTTCTTGTTGTATCTCTTTGTCAGCAGGAGTGACATAGCTTTCTCTATCTTTTTCTTCTCTAGTCTTCTGCTCAGATACTCTCCTAATCTTTTTTAAAAAGACAATCTCTCCATAAGCCTTCTGATCCAATCCAGCCAGATACGTCTGCAACAGCTGCTGCAGTTTCTCCCTGGCTCGTTGGATACGTTTACGAACGGTATTGTTGGAAATATCTAGTCGTTGAGCTATCTCTTGGTAAGACAACTCCTGCTCAAAGTGCAAGATACATACGTCGCGCTGATTCTCGGGCAAATCCTCTAGAGCACTACAGATTACCTCTAATAGTTCGCTATTTTCTACAAGTTTTCCTGGGGTATCAAATTCAGTAACTAAGCTATTCTCCGCTTCCACTGCGATCGCTTCCAGGTTTTCTACTCCTATTGCCCCAGAGTAATTTTCTCGATGGCAGTCTATACAGCAGTTATGGGCAAATTTAGTCAGCCATCCCTTGAGATTGGTAATCTTTGCGGCAAATTTGGGCAATTTTTCCCAAGCCTTGAGCATAATCTCAGAAAGAGCATCTTGGGCTTGAGACCGATTACCCCCCATCCAGGTGCAGCAGCGATGGTAAAGATAGTCTTGATACTGTTCCCATAGCGGCCAAAAGGCCGAGCGGTCTCCAGTAGACAGTTTTTCCAGGAGGGGCTCCACCGAAGCAGCGGTAGATTCGTTTTCGGCATTTTCGCGCCATTGGCCATGAAAACCTTGGTTTGTTGCCTGCATAAGTCCTGTTGATCCACCGAAAACCAGTTTGACCTATTCGCCCAAGTTATACAAGTGACGTTCGTTAACTTAAGCCGTCAAGTCCAGTCAGCCCTTGAGTTAGGATTTTTGTAAATTTTATTGAAGCCTTTTCTTTATCTTTTTTTAACTTTATTTAAGGTAATAATTAATTATACCACATCCGCTGGTAATAAGCAAAATGTATTGGATGCAAGGCAAAAGGCAAAAGGCAGAAGGCAGAAGGCAAAAGGCAGAAGGAAAAAGGCAACAGTATAAAATGTAAAAGGCAAAAGGTAACAGGATAAAATGTAAAAAGATCAAAAAAAAATATCAGATAATGAAATATTATCTCTAGAGCCTATAAAAGTAGTTAAACTCCTCTCAATAAAAATTAAATTGGTATCGAATAAAGCCTGATAAAAACCTCTATTTTAGGCATCAAACTATCTTAGTTTTTTTAAAAAATAGCGCTTATGAAATCTATAATATAAGCTTTCATAAGCTCTAAAAGTAACAGAATCTTTATTTGTGACGTTTGTCAGCTAAGCACAGTCAACCCTAGAGGTCAACCATAAAACTACCTAAAAACAGCAATACTTTCAGGTCGAGATTATTAGTATTTTTTCCTTACAGTTGGGAACTCTTATAGATAAGCCTTAGGTTTATTTAAATGTTATGACCAATCTCAACAGTGTTCTTCAACGAGACCCATTTGCCGACAGCACATTAGTTGTAAACGATGAAGGGATTACGATTCGCCTGATCGACGGCAGTAGGAATAATTTAGACCAAGTCTCTTTGGGTATCCCTAATACGCCTTTGCTGCGTTTGAGTCCAATTGAGTATGAAGACGGAATCCAGTCACCGGCGGGTATCGCATTTGATGCAGAAGGCAATGCTCTGATCGGTATAGATGGCAATACCGTTACGCGCCAACCCATTCCCATATTTACCCAAGCCGAAGCAGACCGATTAAATGGATTGGGATTGAATGTCATATCCAATACAGAGGGCTTAAGCAATGTATCTGATGCGCCCTTTGTATTGCTTAACCCACCCGATCGCCCTAGTACCCGAGTGATCAGCAATGCTACCTCTAACTTAGAAGAAGGAGAGTCTGATCCCAATGGTAATGGCTTAAGCGCTTTCATTTGGGCTTTTGGTCAGTTCGTCAACCACGACACTGATTTAGCAGCGAATGGGTCAAAAGAACAGAACCAAAACCGGTTAGAATTGCTCAATTTCCCCATTGACATTCCCGCCGATGACCCTAATTTTCCACCAAACACTCCTCCCACTCAAGAAATTTCTACACAGGCAGATGGTGGCTTGGAGTTTGACTTTGAACGGGATGCGTTTTTCAGCGGTACTGGAGTCTCTGGGAGCCCAGGAAAAGCAATTAATATTGTTACCTCTTGGCTTGATCTTTCTGTAGTTTATGGGTCTACTGAAGAAGAATATCAAGCAATTCGTGCTTTTTCAGAAGGTCGCCTCAACGTCTTCTCGGATGAAACAGTTACCACTAATGACGACTTGTTACCCCTTAACATCACAGGTGCTGATGGAGAACTGATCAGTGGTAAAGGCGCTTTTATGGATGTGGGTTTTCTAGCGGGGGATACACGGGTTAACGAGAACGATAGTTTGGCATCCCAGCATACCCTCTGGATGCGTAACCATAACCGCCTTGCCCAAGAACTTTATCGGTTTCATCCTGACTGGACAGATGAGCAGATATTTCAACGCTCTCGCCAGATTAATATTGCCCAATATCAAGCTATTGTTCTCTACGAGTGGCTCCCCCTGATGGTGGGTAATGTGATCACTGACTACAGCAGCTATAACTCTAATCAAACTCCAGAAATCACTAGTGAGTTTGCTGCTGCTGGTCTTCGTGTTGGTCATACCCAAACTAATAACCGTATAGACACTATTGATGCTGATGGTAATCTCACAAGTTTGCAATTATTAAGGACATTTAGTTCACCCAATATTAATGATAGTAGCGATATAGATAATATCTTGCGCGGTGCGAGTCAAACGATTACTGAAGATGTTGATACTGATGTAGTCTTTGACCTGCGCAACGCTTTGATACCAGGTGCCATCGGATTTGACCTTTATGCTGCTAATCAGCAACGGGGACGAGATCATGGTTTGGCTGACTATAACCAAGTGCGAGGGAGTCTTGGTCTACCACGGGTAACGACTTTTGCGGAAATTACTTCAAATGCAGAGTTGGCAAATACTCTCGAAAACCTCTACCACACTGTAGAAGATATCGACTTATTGATTGGGCTGTTTGCAGAAGATACTGTTGCTGTATCCGGTGCCGGAGAAACTATTCAAGCAATGCTATGGGAGCAATACGAGCGGATACGGGATGCTGACCGCTTTTGGTTCGAGAGACCGATTGAAGATGGCGGTTTCTTTACCCAAGAGGAAATTGCAGCCATTAAGGAAGTGACGTTTGCTGATATTATCAAGCTCAACACCGAAATTACTACAATTGCAGACAATGCCTTTATAATCAGCTCCGACAACAATCCCTCCTCTGATGGACTGCTAGATTTAACCGGCTTTTCGGGACAAGCTACAGCAACTGTGACTAGAGAGGCGGATTATGACAATTTAATTGGCTTTTATCTAATTGCTGATCAACAGGGAACGATAATTGATCCAATCACGGGTCAATCTCTTACTCCTGGCCAAGACGGTTATGCAGAAGCTGCTATTAATGCCAGCGTGGCTGAATTCAAGGTAGAAGAAAACTTGACCACGGTGAATTTTGATGTTACTCTTCCGGGTGGATCTCTCCTAGCTCCCTACTTAGTTACAGATGGGGATTTGGATGATTTTGAAAATGGTGATGCTGAGGTATTCTTTGCTTTCACAGCTGCTAACAGTGATGGTATGAGGCACATCCTTGAACTTGGAAATGGCAGTGACAACACATTCACATTCGCCTTTGAAGATTTAAGTGGTAATGACAGTGAAAATAGCGATGCTCTAACAGAGCCGCTACGCGATCGCGACTTTAACGATCTAGTGATTGATCTTACTCTTTTATAATAGTTCATCTTCCAGTAGGGTGGGCAAAGTAATCTAATCATGAATACTCATTTAAACCAAACGGTTTTTGCCCACCCTACAAGCTGGCGTGAAAAAAAATCCCAATTAAAGTAGGGTGGGCAAAGTAATCTAATCATGAATACTGATTTGAACCAAACGCTTTTTGCCCACCCTACAAGCTCCCCATCTCCCTATCTCCCCATCTCCCCCTCTCCCCACCCTCCCCACACTTCCTCTAGTTATAGATTTACAACAAAAAGATGCACCACTGATCTACTGAGCAGCTAAGCTAAAACTCCTCTGTACAACAGCACCACGTTCCCCGAGGGATTTTGGTTGCTGTTGATCCACAGTATACAAAACACCTCCCGCATTCCCTGACCTCACAGTCAGTTTTTGTTTAGCAATCCAGGTTTTCTGATATCCCTTGGGTAAGGTTTCTTCCAACTCGATTTTGCCATCAACTACCACTCGTACCCAAGTTTGCTCTGTAATACTCAAGCGTACTTTAATTAATGGATTAGATGGGACAGGTTTGGGTTTGGGGGGTGGTTTAGGTTCGGGCTTAGGGGCTGGTGCTGGTTGTTCTGGTTTATCGGGGATTGTCTGGTCCTGGGCAACTGATGAGTTTTCGATCTGTCGATTAGTGATATAGGTGAACACGGTGTTGAGTAGATAAATTAGTCCACCAGCAACACTGACCAAGCTTACTATTATGATGTAAGGATAATAGGGTTGTATGCTTTTGGCTACAGTTTTAACAGTCTTGCTTTTGGCTACAATCCTAGGAATCTTTTGAGGAGAGGTTGGAGTCTGAGATTTCTCTTCTGAGGAGATATTGGTATACAAGACTAACCCACCAGACTCGGTGTTCTCGGTGTTCTCGGTTTTCTCAGTTTTCTCGGTGTTCTCGGTTTTCAAGGACAATCCAGAATTAACTGGAAACGTTTTGGCTATCCCTGGAGCATCTAGACCGAGAAACTCTGCATAGCGACGAATAAAGCCTTGAATATAAACTGGCTCGGGCAACGGCTCGGATTGCCCTGCTTCAAGGGCTTGCAATATATGCAATCGAATAAAGGTGTTGTTAGCGACTTCCTCAATAGGTATAGATTTCTCCTGCCTGACTTGGCTGAGATAGGTCCCTATTTTCTGGAGTTGCTCCTCTTGCTCTAGACTTAAGTGGCTCACCAAATCTCTCCACCCATTAATCCACGTTAACAATTTTTATACAGAAACATCGGATAGTAACATCCTCTGGGCATCTCACCATAGAACTTATCAAAACTTATCAAAACTTAACAATATAGCCAATTTGCTGATGAAATAGGAAAACTCTCTAATTCTAAGGTATGGTTTGGATTGGCATCCTCCCCCGGCAGGAACAATCCTCGCGCTGGGGGATTTCCACGTTATACCGAGTTGCATTCAAAAAGAGTAGATTGGTTGGATAAAGAGATGGGGAGATGGGGAGATGGGGAGATGGGGAGATGGGGAGATGGGTGGAAGAGGAAGTTATAAGTTTGACCGCAACTTGATATCACTGTAAGTCTTTATCCTTTCGTTGAGTTGGCTGAATGCTGTTCCCGTAGCGTCCGCGTAGCGCATATGCTTAAGAATTATCAGCTAATTTTTGGCAAGAATTTAATGCATCCTTTTGTTTGCTTTATTTGCCGTAAATTTATGCTTTAATAATGTTTTAATAAGGAAAAATTATTATGATAGAATTTGATTTCTTTTTCGGTAATATTCTGCATAGTTCTACATTTATTTATATATAAAAATCAAAAATTTATCGTTTTGATATACGGATAACAGTCTAGCAAATAAAAGACATATTATGAACATAATTTTAAATTTTAACAGTGGTTTTAACTGGCGATAGGTTTTTGATATCCTGACTTTAGTCAGGATAAAAGGAGTGGGGTATTGACAAAAGCGATACAAAGGGGATAGTATTGCGAACGTGACCAAATGCCAGACGAAAAAACTAGATATAGAACGATTAAACCAGTTGCCGAAGGAGGAAGTGGTAGAAATGCTCATGACTGCAGCGAAGTCTATAGATAGATCAGCAGCAAGCAACAATAGAAGAACTGAAAAAAGAAATAGATAAACTGCCTGTAATTAGCAGAGTTAGATCGCAAAATATCATCAAAACTGCGATCAACAGACCTACTCAGAAATAGTAAAAACAAGATACAGGAGAAAAATCTAAACGTCAACCAGGCAGACAGCAAGGACATCAAGGAAAAACCTGGAGTGGCTCTCGGTCTCGGGAACCTTTTCAGGATACTGCTAATTTATCTATCGGCTAATTTATTAAGTTAAGTAAATATTAAGTTTAGTAAAAAAAATGCTCTGCTTAGGGGTAGTCTGTGATAGAGTTTGTTGAGCAAGCTCGACCGGCTCAACTTGATAAAACTGCACTTGCTCCTTATTTGATTCCATAACCTTACGTTCTGAATCATTACATATAATTCAAGGGAGTTTTTATGCTCGCATACGGATTTATAACATTATTGAGTCTAGGTTCTGAGTACTACTTTAAATACGAGATTGATGCTCAGACTGGTTTCCAGATCTATTGGATTACAATCCCTGAGGGACTCGATAAGGAACGCTATAGCAAACAAACAATCTCCGAGTTTTTAGCAGAATCATCAGTTGCACAAATTCTCAAACCTGGAGCACCCCTTGATAAGAGCCTTTATCAAGCTAGCCTAATTTTACCCGGATTACCAGCCTCACCTTTCGATGCATTTTATACTATTGAACTAACCTACGACAGCGATTCATTTACGTTAGGAGTTCAATCGACTGATTCTTTTGGATTTAGTCCGGAAGGCTCAACTCATTTCAAAGATTTAAATCTGAGTTTTACCCAGCAACTTAATTCCGAAACCGTCACTGTCAGTGGAACAGTGACGGCGGTTTTCTCTGGTCAAGATATTGTCCTTGAGGCAGGGGTGAGCGATGGCTCTGAACTGATTTTTAATTACAATCCCAATAATCCTCAGGAAATCCCGATTCAACCCTGGGGCAATTTAGAGTTGACGACTTTTACGGTGAAACCTGGGTCAAATCCTCTTCAACCCCAGGTGCTCTACTGGTTTGGAGAAAAGTCGGGAGAATGGGTTTATGATTGCTCCTTGAGGAATACCGAAGATGCACCCGCCATCGACTTACGGATTCAAACGGAGCCAGAAACAGTGCAGTGGGGATTAGGGTCTATCGCTGTTAAAGATGGCTTGATCGAGAGTGAAAATGCGACCCTAGAAGCGGCAAACCTAAGTTCTGCTAGCAAACTGATCAAGGCATTCCAAGAGAGCAACGAAATCACTATTGCAACCTGGATTAAGCCTAGCCAAACGGGTCAACAATACCCAGCTATAGTCCTGACTCTATCCGAAGATCCTCAAAATCCCTATGTGACTCTGGCTCAAGGGGATTCAGAATGGCTAGAGGGTTATGGAAATCGGTGGTCGGGGGATTGGTACCATCACGACGAGTATAGTGTGCTATTGCGCACCAACACTAATGATAGAAACCGATATTGGCAAATCCTGACGACAAGTCCCGACACAGTAACAACCGAGCTAACCTATGTTGTCTATACCTTCTCACAGAATAACTTCGGGGATGAGAGTGATAATGCCAAGGTGTATCTCAATGGCAAGCTAGACAATTCAAAATGGATTAATAGCGATAATCAGGAGCGTCATTTTTGGAGAAATAAGAATCAGCAGAGTAATCGTGCGAAAAATAGGAATCAGAGGGGTAATCGTTGGAAAAATCGGGATGATGAGGAGGATTCTCCTTGGAAAGATCGGGATGATCAGGAGCTTAATCTTTGGACAAATGACCCTGCTGTTAAGTTAGCGTTAGCAAATGACGTTTTATTTCTCGATCGCAGGGGCAACTCCCGAAGGAATCAAGATTTCCCTTGGGAAGGGGAACTCTACGAGGTGGCAATTTATGACTCCGCCCTGACACCAGAGGCGATTTACCAGCGCTACTACCCCACTATTGAAATTTTGGGCAACCTGACGCTGACTAATATGCCCACTCCTTTGAACCAACCCCTAACTGCTCAACTGACTTTGGAGGGTATGCCGGATGTAGAGCATTATTCAGAGTCTAAGCTCAATCTTAAGGTTGACACCTCTGAAATCCGGGAAGTTACCCCTGAGTTTGACTTCACCAAGATTGCCCTGGAATGGCAATCAGAACCTGGAACCTCCCCAACCTGGTACTTTAAGTGGGGACAAGTGGATAGCACGTTATGGAAAACGTCAATTCCCTTTACGGCAGTTCAAGCGGATGCGCCGGGTAAACTTGCCCTCAATTCACCGGAATTCGACCTTCAAATCGGATTAGGACAAATTAATACCCTAGAGGGGTTGTGTCTATTCCTGAAACCAGATAGCACGGGGGAGATATGGCAGATGTCTTCCATCACCTCTGTGTCTGAACTGGAACTCCCCCAATTAAGGGATTATCGCCCATTTGATTGGACGGTAGATTTCAAGCTACTGTTTGCTCGTCACAATCAACAACGGAGTCAATTTGACCCCCTGGGGATTGAAGATGGAAAAGTCGTTCTCAAGGGCAATTGGTTGGGAGAAAACCTTGTACTCTATGGCTGGTGGCGCAATGAGCAGTTTGTCCTGGAAGGGCAAAGAACTTTGAGTCTACCGTTTCAAGTTACTTTAGGTCCAATCTTTGAACCCGGTACCTCCCACAAGATTATCGACCAGGTAGCGATCGCTTCCGTGATGAACGCCACTGTAATCCTGGAACTGACTGAGTTAGGCTTTTTGGCAAAAGTCTCTGGAACCTTTGATTGGACAGATCAAGCAGGGACGGTAAACACCTTTACCGTGCCGGAGTTTACCCTAGTCCGCCCACCGCTGACTCCCAATCACATCCTGGAAGCGATTTTGGCAAGGTTAAATTCCGAAGTAGATGTGATCTTTGCACAACAGTTTCGCCATCAAGCGGACTACTACTTTACGGTGGTGGAGCAAAAACCTGTTATTTATTTGGGCAAACCCAACGACCCTGCTGCGATTACCCAAACTACAACATTGCCCCAGTTATTCAACACTGCTGCGGATTCCAATAATATCTCCAGCACCGCAGGCATCTTTACCCTGACAGAAAATGCCGATCAAAGCTGTACCCTGACCATAACTCCTCCGGAAAGCAGTGACAATTGGCTAGATCAACTTAAGACCGATTACGACAACTTTATTACTCAACTAGATACCAACAGTAATCTGATTCCTGGTACCCTCACCTTGGTCAAAACCCGGATTGCTGAACGGATGCCGTTGTTGGTTGAGGAAATTCTCTACTACTACTACGGCTTGGATAGCGTTAATGGCTACGTGGATTTGCAAGCTGGAATGCGGTTACGGGTCGATTACCAAAACTATCAGTTCGTTCATCCAGCCCAATCTACGGCTAATTCAGGGTTTGTGGGCAGTGGCACGTCTTACTATAGCCTCAACAGTTATCGGGATGGCACTAACCTAATGATTAATTTTGATGGGTTTTTGTCCCAAATCCAGCCCTATGTCACCACAGATATTGCTACGGTAGGGGCTGGAAGTAGTCTGGATACCTTTAAAGTTGGCTATCAAAAACCCTACTTGCGGCTAGTTTATCCTAGTTTGGCAGCTCCTTCTGCAGGTTCCTTAGATCCCGGACAAGCTGCAACCATTATGGGGGCAACAACAGTAACAGACCTGGATAAAAATACAAACGTTGCCAGCTTTTATTTCCGAGGACGAGCAACAGTGATTCCAGAAATTACGGTGGTGCTACAGGAACAACCGGTATTTGTTCCGGTGGGAACGACTTTACGACAACTGATGGAGCAACGTGTCAGTATTCCGTCAGTATCCCTGGGAGAATCCCTACTGAACTCTACCGGAAAACCGAGGTTGAGTCGCCTTTTACACGAAGGAGTGTCTAACGAACCTAGCTATCGGTTTATCTACCTGGACCTAGATAGTCCGGTGCTTGATTTGCCTCTGGTCAAAGGCGATCGCATTGTCCTGTAGGGGGTGAGCAGATGACTACCTTTACCCAATCAACAGCACAGGCGCTCTACTTTTTATCTGAATCCGTTAACCCTACCCTGCCCTATAGCATTGGGTTTTGGGTGAATGGGGGAGCGATAGCAGATTCCCAAACTGTTTCCCTGGAAGAAACTTGGACAATAAAGACGGGAATATATCTATTTATCAAAGCTGCTCCAGAGGGGAATAATGCCATAGATCCTTCGGTATTGAGTGACCGCATTGCTGAATTTCTGATTACACCTTCGGTACGCAATACTCGGTTTTTGTGGATTGATAACCCAGAGGAGTTAGTCTCTCGCTGGCGATTTCATGCCCTAACCCTGTCTCCAACAGATACCGTAGAGCGACTGACCTTTTTTAATTTCCGCAACTATGAATTAGCGATCGCTAGTGGTGTAGTTTGTCAGTTGAATGGAACTAAAGACGGGTTTGTGTTTGCCCTGGATCCGTCTGTACACAACCTCCCTAACACCGGGACTGAATCACCGGAAACTGAATTACCGAAAACTGACCCGTTTTATTTGTCCACAGGTTATGGTGCTCATCAACTCAAAGGTATTGAGGTCAATGAAGCAGGGGAAGCGATCGCATTACCCTTTAGTGGAGAGTTGGCCGGTTGCCTGAGCTTTGCCCTGACCTTGCAAAACCGATCTCCTGGCACCGCCTCCTTTGAGGAACTGGTCTATCTGGATGTTACCCTGCGGATGTTTTTCAAATCCGCAAACTCCTTACTAGACCCGAGTGACCCCTTGTCTGGTTTTGCAGGATTGAATAGCGACCAGGAATTCCTGATTTCTAGCCATCGATATCCTTTTCTGGGGGAAGATAGGGATGCTGCTTCCCATTATTCTAAGCAGGGGGATGGTAGCCAAAATCTGACCTTATATAGCGCCCTAGATCCCCTCCAACCATTGAATGGCGATCGCACTTACTTTGCCTTTGTAGAGCCAGGAAACTCTACTATTTCGGATTTATCCTTGCCTTCTTGTTATCGCACCAATTTGGGATATTCCATCCATGTCACTCCCCATGGTCATGGGGACAGTCGGCTAATCTTTGCAGAGCGTCCAGGGCAGAATTCTAGCATCTTTGGTTCACCCTTGTATCTAGTCCCCCAAGGGAAATATACTCTCTCGGTTCCCAATTACGAGAGTACCCCTATCCCCAGTGGAAAGGACTTTTCGATACGAGATGAAGATAACTTCTTGTGTGGATTAGCGGGGATTGAATACATTCAACTGTCGAGTCAACAGGTTAATATTCTGCATCTGGAAGCTGGAAAACCGACCTTTGCGCCGGATTTCGTTCCTGAGCAAATTGTAGATACCAATGAAGCTGGGCAGCGTCTAGAATCGGGAACAACTACAGCTTGGGGATATATTGAATATGACCAAGTAACGAATTTACCGGTCTATTTTTCCCAACCCAAGCAGTCCTTGCTGTATCGAGCATCAACGTTTCAGGATGGAAACCAAGACCCAACTGATGATCCCCTCAGGTTTTTGGAGGTTCCCTTTACAGGACTGCCAAGGGGAGAGTATTTACCCTTGTTTCCCTATGGTGGAGTAAGTGGAACCCTGGCTCACTATCAGCAAATGGAGGAACAAATCCTCAATCCCCAGCGCCGCCAAAAAATTAGAATTGTTGCTGAAACAGACACTACTCAACTTAGCGGTGAACCTCAAGGAATACTAGGGGGGATAGGGACATCTAGTCCGCAAGCATTCAGTGCCTTGAGTAGATCAGCTACCCCTGAAGCTGAGGCCATGGCTGCTGCTGCTACTAGCTCAACAGCCGAAACCATCACCGGTACAACTCCCCAAGGATTGCTGGCAACCTATTCCTCTGATTATCAAACCCTCAATAGCCTATTACTGGCGAAGGATACCGAAAAGAAGGATGTGAGTTTGCAGGACCTAGAACGGGGTTCATCCCTCCGTTCAGCTTTCCAGTCCAGTCAGATGTTCCTGGTGATAACTGACCCGAGTTCCCTCAAAACCTTTGATACCAATGAACCTCCTCAAGTTATCAAAGAGCATTTTCAGAATAATCAACTGACTATTCAAGGGTGGACCTTTGATCTCAATCCAGACAATTGGCGACAGGGCACAGGGGATACTGATACGGTCTTACTGTTTAAGTTCCTAGATAAGCCCCTGATTGATATTCTCAAGGATACCGCCCTGTGGGAACAACCGGAGGTATTTGTCGGGACGGCAACGGATGCCGAGGAACGGGTCAAAGAGATTAAAGCAGTGCGCGATCGCTTAGTGACATTCTTTGAAAATGCGATTGCAACCGCCAACGACCCCAATGCTGCTGAAAAAGACCGGGATAATGCTGCCCCTCTAGCCCGGGTTGGCAGCAGCACCTTTTGGTCAGGGATGATCGCGTTAAATGTTAAGCTCCCGGTCGGGACAGGAATGCCTCCAGACTTGAAAGCCCTAGAATGTGGCATACAAGACCGGGATAATTTCTACGCTCAGTATGTTGGAAGTAACGGCACCCCGATTTTGCCCCAAAATGGGCAATTGGTAGCGGAACAGTCTTCTTTGTTTGGATTGCTGGACTATGAAGACAACTCCGTGCCAGAAACTGGTCCATCGGGCTATGCCTTCCAGGTGGCCAACTTACGGGTGCAGTTCCAAAATTCTCAAATTACCGCATTTTCCAGTGAAGTCAATCTTACCCTAGATAAACTCTTTGACGAAGCCACCCAATTACTCAATAGCCGCTCAGGACGGAATATCGTCATTCTCCAGGGCTTTACGGAAGAACACAATGGGGTGATTACCTATGGCTTTAGCTTTAGCGGCGAGAACTATTTTGCCCTACCCGATAGTCATATTCTCAATAATGTTGACATCGTTAAGGCCACTTTTTCCACAGATCCCCCAGGCAATGATACTACACTCACCATTGGACGATTTACCCTCTGGGGCCGTCTCAATTTCCGTGACCTAGAGGCCTTTGATGGATTATCCTTTGGGTCAGATACTTCCCTGTCCGATGAAGTGTTAACTGCCAGCAACCTGGTCAACCGCAGTGCCCGTGCCCTGGAAGACGATTATCAGGTAGGGATTGATACTCTCAATCAAGCATCAGCGGAGTTGCAGCAAAAACTGGATGAGCTAGCTAATAACGAACAATTCCTCCAGTTTTCAAAGCTGAGTATTGTGATGAACTGCAAGCATACCAATGGTACCCAGGATATCACCTTTAGTGTGGATCCCAGCCAAATTGCCTTTGATTTCGCTCGCAGTAAAGCCCGCCCCCATAGTCTCTACAGCAAATTTCCCCTCAAGCTGACTAACTTCGTTTATCTCGACCCTGCTCAACCCGATAACAAGCCTAAAGGGTATCTTACGGTTAAAACTCCCTTGGGCAGTGGTTCTATGCCCAACAGTGGCTTTGGTTTTAACTTCGAGTTTAATTTGGGCAGTTTGGGGGCATTGTCGGGATCGGCTCAGTTTGTGGTTAATCTGTTGATTATCTGGGAACCGAATCAGGATGGTTCCCAGGAGGGAGCAACAACCTTTGTGGGATTGAGGCTACCGGGAATTGGTGGGGATGTACTGGGTTTTCCTCTCCAAAGTGTACTGAAGCTGTCCTTCAAGACGGTGGAATTACTAGTTGATTCGACTAGCGCTTCTGGTACAGCTTACTTGTTAAAAATCAAGAAGGTTGCTCTTAAGTTTTTTGTCCTCTCATTTCCCCCCAATGGACAAACCGAAATTGTTATCTTTGGCAATCCTGATGCCACTGATAGTAATGATGCCGTTGGTTGGTATGCTGCTTATGCTAAATAACTACAGCTATCTGGTGGTGCGTCCCCCACCAAAGGTTAATGTCCAACTATTAAAAGCAACGTCAGCTATCAGCTATCAGCTATCAGCTATCAGCTATCAGCTATCAGCTTATAGGTTAGGTCACAGGCTAGAAGCCTGTGCCACGCTAGTTGGCTTTTGAATAAAATAAGCTGACGGCTGACGGCTGACGGCTGACGGCTTACAAAGCCACTAACCAATAGGTTTAATTTAATTTAGATAAACAGGAGATACGATGGCAGAGCAGAAAATCCCCAATTATCAAGATATTAACGATATCCCAACCTTTATGGAGGAAGTACAGAATACCTATAGCATTACTGAAGAATTGCCCATCACCTTATCTGACAATCATCCATTATCTGATATGTGGGCAAAACCAATTACTGTTACGGAAGGTACATCACCGGATCCTTGTTATACGGCTACTGGATCAATTGATGATCAGTTTCCCTTCAATTTTGCCGAGGATTTTCCCTTTGATATTAAAGATTTTAGTTTCCTAACCAACCAAGACGTTGCTCCTGAACTAGCAATGAAGTTGAAGATTGATGTCTTCCAACCTATCCCGGAACCTGAAGATAGGAGGGGGATTAAAGTCACCGTATTTTCGGTACCTCAATCCGATGATTATCCCAATGGTGTGATTGTTAAAAAAGGGTTAACCTTCGTAGACGAAAATGGAAATCCTGTGGCTGATGATAATCTATCAACAACAAAGATTCCAGAAGAATCAGTAGTTCCCCCGGAAGCTGAAGTTAAGCTCGATCAACTATAAACCAATCGAACTTTTATAAGTTATACTTGGTAAGTAATAGTGTTTTAATTTTACTGACATTTTTTGATTTTATTAGATTGAACAAGGAGCGAAAAAATGGCAGAGACTAAAGTATTTTTTGGTGTTTCTCTAGAACTGGCTGGAAAGACAATTTCCTTAGAACCTAAAAATGCTATTAATGAAATTAAAGAAAAGGGAATTGAAGTTGAACTTCCGGCAGGGGAGAGAGTCTATTTAGGGACAGTAGGTACCTCTCTTGGTAGTATTATCGGGACTCTAGGTGTCGAGGCTGATTTTATAGTGACCGCAGACGAGGCTGCCCAATCAGGTGGCACACTGAAAGAAGGAGCGATCGATCCGGATGTCTTGCCCGATATAACTGTCTTACAGAATGCTGCTAATCTCCTTCTAGAAGCAGGTTTATATGTGGATGAATTTCATGTCAGAATACCCGGTGCTGCCACAAATGGAACAGTAGCCAAAGACAAGACAGCTTACACTGTTGGACTATCAGCAGAATGGCAAGATGATGCCGGTAAATTAATTGATGGATTAGACCTCAAATTAAGGGGGATCTATTTCAAAGTTAGTAATGAAGAATAGCGATCAGCTTATGCGCTACGCGCACGCTACGCGAACAGTTATCAGCTATCAGCGGTCAGCTATCAGCTTTTGAATATTTCATCTGAATTATAGCAATTATATATCCCATAAGGTACAAAGAGA
The DNA here is from genome assembly GCF_010672755.1 of Moorena sp. SIO1F2. Classification (NCBI taxonomy): domain Bacteria; kingdom Bacillati; phylum Cyanobacteriota; class Cyanophyceae; order Coleofasciculales; family Coleofasciculaceae; genus Moorena; species Moorena sp. SIO1F2. The sequence continues at coordinate 19,116 of NZ_JAAHFV010000034.1, read as the reverse complement.
TCCCCCTAAATCCCCCTTAATAAGGGGGACTTTGAGGTTGAGAAGCGTACCTCATAACTGCGAGAAACGCTATAAATTCTCCCGAAGTTTATTTTAAGCTGATAGCTGAATGCTGACCGCTGATCGCTGACCGCTGACCACTGACTTTCGATAATTCCATTCTTGCCTAGTAATCTTTTCTGAATCGAGCCATGACTGCAATAGTGCAAAGAACAACCAGTGTTAGCTTTGGTCTGGTCTCAGAGCTAACCGTTGCTGGTGAAACTGTCAATTTGATCCTGGAGAAAATTGAAGACCGCAACGTAACGGTTTATCGGGGCGGTATGATTGCTGGACAGCGACTTTATGTCGTGGCGCTTTTGGAAGAACTGATTCCAGAATTAGATGCACCAGACTCGATTCAGAACTTAGCCATTACCAAAATGGCGGTGGAATTGCGACCGGATAAAGGGGCATTTTCCTTTGAGGCTGCTATTGGGTCTGTTACTGGGGGAGGGGCCTGGTCGATTACCCTCGATTCGGGGCCAACCTTATCGATCGAACAGCTTGCTCTGTCAGTGTCGTCGGTCAAATCTTCTGGCTCAACCAATGGCACTCAACAGAATACGGCAGAATCCCTCTCCCAGCAGCGAAAACTGTCATTTGAGGGGCTGTTTGAGTTATTTGGGGGCGAATTTGCGGTTAAGGTCGCCCATCAATTTTCCTCAAAAAATGGAAATATTGCCAGTCAGTGGGGATTTTCTGCCACTGCTGAAAATATTAGTATTACCGAAGTCATCAAAGCTTTTGGATTTTCCCAGGATAAGCTCGATGAGTATGGGTTGCGGGATTTAGTAGTTTCCCTGGCATTTGCGCTACAACAAACTCGCTATCAAGACAGTAATACCCAAATCGTCGAATCCCGCTATACCTTCACCGGATCCATGGATTGGGATACTGGCATTTCCTTAGTGCCAGGGGAAGAAACCCTGCAAATCCAAGCAGCGATTCAAATTACTAAAAGGTCGAGTAATAAACCAGGGGGAACCTCTACGACCCTGAAAGGCGCGATCGCAGGAACGGTCAAAGCCTCGATTCCCTTTTTCGATACCTTACAACTCTCGGTTATCTATACCTTTAGCCAAACCGGTAGCACCTCTAGCTCTGGTCGTTCATCCAAAGCCCTGGCAAATCGTACCGGTGAGTTAATTTTCCAACTCCAAATCAGTACCCTGTTGTTGAGCGCAGTGTACACCAATATCAATAATCGTAAACTGTTGCGGTTTAGCGTTAGTTTGATCAATGGCAACAATAATCCCACTATTGGTGACCTGATTGCCTATATTGTCAGTGTATATGACTCCAGCATTACTGACTTTGAACTCGACCCACCCTGGGATGAATTTGCTAAACAAGAAATAGCGCTAGATAAGTTTAGTCTGGAGATAGACCTAACTAATAAATCCATCACCATTTCCTACAAGGCGACCTTGAATGTCTTGATTGCTAAGGTATCCAATGTGGGGTTGTCTTACCAGTTTGGGACTAAGTCATCTCAGGTCAGTACCCAACAAAATAATGCTAGAACAGCATCCAATAAAAAAATAGCGATCGCAGTAGACTTAAGTATTCCTGGACAACCCAAAAAGCGAGTTCAGTGGGACCCAGTCAATGAAAATCCCCCAGAAGTGCCCAGCACTAAAGCCCCGATCTTCGAGCTGAAGTTCCTGGCTTTGGGACAACGGGTTGCCTTCGCACCAGAAATTGTGCAACAAGCTCGTACTATTGAGCAATTCACCACGGTGATGCGCCAAACCTTGGTACCCCTTCCTCCCATTAAACGGCGGCAAAATCCCCTCACAGCTCTGCTACAGTCCTTACCCTCAGCCGTAAGTTCTGACCCCACTCAACCGATTCAATTTTCAGGTCAGCCCATTCAGTTTAGTGCAGAGAGTGGGTGGTTAATTGGTGCCCAATTTGTGATTTTGGGTGCCATTGAGATCAGTGTAATTTTCAACGATCCCTTTATCTACGGGCTGCGCATTAGCTTGTCGGGACCCCCAGTACAGAGTTTTGCTGGATTTGAATTTGAAATCCTCTATCGCCGCATTAGTGATACTGTCGGGGTCTATCGCAGTGAGCTGGTTTTACCGGACACCATGCGCTATATCGACTTTGGCGCTGTTCATATTACCCTGCCAGTGGTTGCCATTGAAATCTATACCAATGGAGACTTTGGTATCGATGTGGGCTTCCCTTGGGGTGGTGACTTTTCCAGATCCATTGCCGTTAATGTGGGCATCTTTTTAGGATTAGGGGGCTTCTATTTCAATAAACTGAGTGCAGAAACAGCCACCAGTGTTCCCGACATTGTTAGTGGCACCTTTGACCCGGTATTGGAATTTGGCATTGGCTTACAGGTCGGGTTGGGGAAAATTATCAAGAAAGGTCCTCTGCGCGCGGAATTCAGCATTACCATCCATGGCCTTTTGCAAGGGGTGTTTGCTACCTATAATCCCACCGATACTAATGAGAAAAAGGCCACCTATTACCGGATTCAGGGTGGTGTAGCCATTGTTGGTCGGATCTATGGTGTCGTGGACTTTAAAGTGATTCAGGTTGATGTAGAAGTCCTGGTTAAAGTTGCGGTGCTGTTTGTGGTGGAGGTATACAAAGCTATTCAGGTGGCTCTGGTGGCTACGGTTTCTGTCAGAGCATCGATCAAGATTGCCTTTGTCCGGATCAGATTTAAGTTTAACTTGACCGTGCGGGAGCAATTTGTCCTCGGTTCAGATAGCACACCACCCTGGCAACTCGCTGCTGGTTCTGGGGGAGCCATGGCAGCCACTGTGCCGGTATTTACTGCCCGTGCTCAAACCGTGCGTCCCTATCGAATCAAAAAAAATGGTAGGGCTAATCGCTTTGGTTTTGCTAAAGCCCAGACCATTAGTAGCACAAGAACAGTTACAAATGTAACTACTACAAATGCTACTACTACAAATACTACTACTACAAATGTCACTACCCAAACATCTGGTGGACGGTCATTGCGATGGGATGATGGCACAACGGGAATTCAGCTAGCACTGCCCGGAGACGTGCGCACGGAAACTGTAAAAGACGGCAAGCTTCGCCTCGATATTTATTTTCAACCGTCCTTTACTAAGACCGAAACAGATACTAAGACCGAAACAGAAGTCAGTGGTATCGGGTTATTGTTTATGGAAAACTCGATTCCTCTAGATGATAACTCTACCAATGATAATGATACGGACTTTGATGAGTTAGTTAAAGCCCTATTCAAATGGGTGATTTATGCTTATTTATCAGATAGTGAGCGTAATGCTTTAAATATCAACACAAGTTCTGTCAATGTTGATGCTCAAGTCTTAACGTTGGAATTGTTAGAAGATGTTTATACCCTATTCGTTAACTACTTAGAGGAAGAACCGGCGGATGATTTTTGGGCACCCCTGATTCGATTCTTGTCTAGGAATTTTATATTTGATATCACCGACCGCCCCATCGATAATACGGAAATTAGTGGTACCATTTTCCCGATGTTTCCTCAACTTCAGATGGAACTAAAGGATGGTGCTGATGAGAATGATCCCAATAAGCAGCCCAATATCGTTGATTTTGATAGTACGAAATATTCTCCCGCTCAAATCAAGGCGATTCAAAATTATTTTCAATCCTCCAACTATAACCATAACCAGAGCACAGAAGAAGTGCTGGGACAAATACCGACCAACGATGCATCCGCAGATTTAGCGATCGCTGAACTTTTATTTATTGACTACTTCACCTTAATTATTCGTTCTGTCGTGCAGCTTGGCATCGATCATGTTAGGGATAAAAAAGATGGGGTTGATGCCAATGGTACGATTACTCTGATTGACTTACTCAATCATTTCAATGGTGGTGAGTCGTTCCAATCCTTAGCGGGAATGACCTCACGATTCTTGTTGCATGGATTGCGATTACCCATCCTTACAGGTAGCACTACAACCATTAATGGACAACAACAAGCTGCTTATCTTGCTACAGGACAACAATTTACTGTCACAGTCACGCGCACCCCTCCCGCAACAGACGGGGATAGTGAGACGGTAACGATTAGCCCCAATGAAATCCGGTTATTTAAACTAGATACCTTGACTTGGATTCGACTAATTGATTATCAAAGTCAGACCAGTGATAGTGAAACTAGTCAGACCAGTGATAGTGAAACGTTAACCTGTGAACTCAATTACCCTTTCCCGGATAGTGATCCTCCCTACAACACCATTACGCTTATTAAGCAGCTTGATGAGGCAGAAACCAGTGGAATTTTGCCCACAACTCCTCCAACACTGCTGGAGTTTTACAATCCCACGAACCAGCAATACACCATTCGCCAGAAAACTTACTGGAATGAATCTATTAATGCAACTAGCAATAATCTGCTGTGGGAACTTCCTTCCGGTTTATGTGATTATCTCAAGTCTAAGTCTGATCAGACAAGCTTAACCCTTTTCTACAATCAGCAGCCAGTTCAAGATGGGGAAACTTTAGATACTGCGGAGATTGAAGCAGGATATACTTGGGCAACTAAATTAACATTGGAAATCCGCCAAGTCTCGACCTCAGATGGGAGCGGATTTTTGGCCACGGTATACGCTATTGAACGGATTGAAACGGCTAGTCGGCAATTGCTGCAAGATATTCTGACCGCAAACGTAACTCCTACAACCTTGACCTTGTTGTATTTGGATGACAGTGATGACAGTGGTGAATCGAAAGTTCTGACCCGTAATGGCAGTGCTGAAGTCTTGATGCTGAAGACGAATTTATCCCTAGATTCTGGGGATAATCCTACGGTGACACTAGACGTGTCTACGACCTTCCTACCATTCCTAAGACTGGTACAGGAAAGCACTGTTGTAAATAGTGAAGGCTATTACCTCAACTATAGCTATACAGAAAACGATGAGCAAAAGGGCTTACCAGACTCTCTGTTTGCTGATGGGGAAACGGCTCAGGTCACTCTGTTAATGACCTTTAGCAGTACTGCCGCTAGCTATCACAACTGCCTTAATATTCCATCTGATCATTCCCAAAGTATTACACTAAGGGCTGTTGTCAGCGAAATTTTTGCCACTAGTAGTCAAACAACTAATGTGTTAAGGATTCCGGCGGGAAATCTTGGTTTTAGACTGACCCGTGACTCCATTGAACCTGTAGACAATAATACTGCTACCGATGAGATTCAAAACCTCTATCAGCTTTTAAGTTATCAGCTGCCCAGTACAATTGAAGCTGACTTTAAAACCGGGCAAGACCGTCTACCGATCGGACCGATTGAAGAAGATGAGGATAATAAAAAACATAAAACATGGGTCTATGAAAAAGTCTTGCCGGTTTATGCTTTAACTACCGCCGCCCACACAGAATCCCAAGCATTACCGGAAATTCTCAAGGATACCCTCAATCCCTATTACGGTATTGGAGATACCTTTAAGTTGGATTTTCGCTGGCAAGATATCTATGGGAATCGTTTGGGAAGTGATGGGGACTTTGCAGAAGGTATTAGCCAAAAATTAGGTTATTTCGACCCGATTTTGGGAATCAATCAATGGCCCTCGGTGGGTGAAAGCTATAGGATTACCAGCAAGGATGATAAGACTGCTAATTTGATTCTGGAGTTGGTGTTAGACCAATCTAAATATATTCCCACTCCTGGGAATCTTTTCACTGAGGCACTGGATAAGATTAAAACTGACCGCGCTACTTATCAACAAATTTACTATCAGGTTCATGACTCAAACTTAACCTTTACGGTGAGTACATCGGTGATTCCCAGCAGTGACCAGGAGTTGACTGATTCCCAGCGTGCCGCCTTCACGGACTTTGTGGATAATGTCTATAAGTATTTGGTCACTTTGGAATATCTCCAGGAATTTGCCTATACAGTTGCTGGTAACGGTCAAGACCTGGAATGGGTTGCCAATCAGTATGGGTGTGATATTGGAGATTTAGGGGATAGTAATAGTGCAGTCAGTGGTATTTTCTGTCCTCTTAATATTCAGATTCCTGTAGGTATTCGGGTTGAGCCAACCAACAGCTTAAATGCGATCGCAACTAAGCTCAACAAAGATTACGGCACTGAAAGTGACAAAGTTGAGGAAATTGTCACTAAATATGCAAAAACGGCGGATTTATTAGCGGTCGGTGGGATTATTTCTTACACTGATACCGCTAATCATTTCGTAAGCTATACCGTTCAAGATGGGGATACCTTCGAGTCAATTGCGATCGCACAACTCGCCCTAGAGGAAGACCACCTGATCGAAACCCTCCTACAAACCATTGCTCAAGGGTTAGATACGACCGAAACTTTAACCAATGGTGTCCTGATCAACGGTCTAGAAGCACCCCACGTCAACAATTACGTTACCCTAAATGCCACCCTAGAAGAAATTGCCTATGGGGTATTGCAGCTGGAAAATGCTGACCTGGATCGGGAGTTTGACCAGATCCTGACCGACCGGATCAATGAGATTATTGCAGAGAATGAATCGACGGTATTGCTGGCAGGGGTTACGGTTTCAGCCTTGGATAGCACAACCCAGGATGGCGAAACTTTGGGCACTCTTCGAGACCGTCTGTTAGCAGAATCCCAGGATGTGGTTGAGGCCATTCGTAATCTGGAAATTTTCCCCACGGACACAACATTAACGGTCACGGTGACCAAGAAAGATGAAGCTTCACCAACTCCGTTTAATGTAGACATCAAGATTATTACTGACAAGACCTGGAGTGCGATCGCTACGGCATTCCCCAATACGTCTAGGATAGAAACTACTGAAACGGTCATTACTGCCAATGCCCAACGCCAGGATTTACTGGTGGCAGGTTCCACAATAACAATCCCCGAGATTAGCCTTGATTACACCATCCAGGATCAGGATAGTCTATATCACATTGCCCTTAACCAGTTTGTCGCCACTACTGATGCTCGCGCTATCGATGTGCTGAAATCGGGCATTGTTGCTGAAGTGGGTGCCCTGGAGTATACCATTGCTGAGGCAATTCTGCCCGAAGGGAACACCCTTGCTTACCTAACTCAGCAGCTTCATCTACAAACCAACCTTCATCGCACGGTGTTGGAAACGGTACAAGCGGTGGGCAATATCAGTGATATTCTGACTGAGTCTGCGATCGCTAGTCAATTAGCTGTGGTTGCTGGTGCTGTCAGCGATATGACTGGGTTATTTGGTACGGAGGATGTAATCCTGGCTGACGTGCTGTTTAACTACACTGTCACCAGTGGGGATAGCTTTGACCAAATGATTGCTATTGCTGCTGCCCATGATAGTCAAATTATTACCGATCAAACCACAGCAGGGGATATTGCCCTTCAAACTCCTACTTTAGCCTTAGAGTCCGGGGCAACCCTCTACATTCCGGATCGCTTTACCCTGGATACCTCTTCTGCACAGAACGCCAACTCTCTAGCAGTGGTACAATCCACAGCTCAAACCACATCCCTGAGTACCTTAACCAGTACCATGGGAACGGAAATTACCCCAGCAGCAGTAGCGATCGCTAACCAAACCCTGGCAGGACTCTTGAGTGGCAATACTGCTATCGATGTCCGTCCGGTTTTGGCATCCCTGACTAAGATTAGTTACAACAGTGACGATACGGTAAATAGCGACTTAGAACGGTTAGCGGCTTTCATCAGTCAAACTATCGAGACCGGAACCGAGGAAACCTTCTACACTATCGATAGTCAAACTATCCAGACCGGAACCGATGAAACCTTCTACACTCTCACCTCTCGATGGGCGCAAACCCTGGTTAATTTCAAAAATACTATTGATGCCGAAGCCAGTCAAACCCAGCAAAGCATTGGGGCTGTGAATGCTATTTATGAACAACTGGAGAACTTAGCAGGGGCAAATCGCATTGCGTTACGGGCTTTACTTGATCCCAATGATAGTCAATCTTCCTTGAGTATCTTGAAAGCAACACTGTTGGATGCTCAAGGTAACCTTAAACCCCAATTCGAGCCATCAACGGTTCATAGCCAACCTGAAACCTTGGATGTGCCGGATGCGATTGACCAAAGGTCACGCTACGCGATCGCTAATATCGAAACTGCCCATGGTCAACCCGATGATCAGGTATTGATCACAACCTTACAGACATCATTGGACATTATTCATCGCATGTATGACTTCAGTTGTCTGAAAACAGCGGTGGATCTGTTAGAAAAGCGATCGCCCCTGACTGTGGCAGAAGTAGCAGAGGCGCTCCAAAATGAATCGGGTCTGATTGAGCCCTTACAGAATTGGATTGTTCCCCCAGCAGTAGCTAGCACAACGGTTGATCTCACCATCCGAGATAACAATAATAGTCTTCTGTATCCCACGGAGTTACTATTCTCGGTCACCGTACAGCTGGAAATGCGACGCAACAAGGATTTGATGCATCCAGGCTATGTGCCTGAAGCTGAGGTAGTATCAGCCTATTTTGCCCCCAAAACCGTTGTGCTGACCAGCTCCTCAGATGATGAAAATGCTGAGTTTAGCCAACGCCTGGCCTCCCTTGACCCCTTTGCCAAGGCTTTTGAGCAAGCACTACCTAACTTAAAGCTAGCAGTGGGGCGGAATGCTGGGAATATTGATAATGCTAATCCTCAAAACAGCGATACCCTGTGGGCAGTTCATCTGGGGGATACGGGGATTAGTTACGATATCAAAGAGGATTTCCCCTACTTCTTTTCTGCTGCGCCTTTGAGCAATACCTTAATGTCAGGGGAAGTAAGCCTTTACAGCTACACCCAACAAAATGGACTTGACCAAACCTCAACAGAAACCGTGCGAGTGGATGCTGTAGACCTGAATGGTTTAGCCCGTAAGTATTTACGTGCTATTGAAGATATCCTGAAACCGGAAACAGCTATCCCTGCGGTGAATGATACCACCTTAAAGGGTGAGCTTGGGCGGATTTTAGATGTCAAAGCAAGTTTGGCAAATTCGATTAGTAACAATGTGACCCATGTATTGGATACTTCTGTGGATACAAATTCCTCAGAGTATACTACTCGCCAAACCTTAGCAGTGGCAGCACTCCAAAAGGAATTGCTAACAAATTTAGCAGATGCTTACGACATTGAAACCATTGTTCAATATAACGTGGATGTAGCGATCGCTGATGGCTATCAATGGTCTGGTCAAGATATTCCTCGTTTATCTGGGCAACCAGTGATGAGCGGGGCTTATTACACCAATCTTGAAAGTACACCCAACTCCACTAGTTCTGACGCAGAAAAGCAAACTCTGCTTCAATCGATAGATTTCACCTTATCTCCAGCTAAAATTTCCCTGAGCGATGCCAACAATGGTAAGTCTACCCTGACCTTCTTCTTCAATACCCAAACGCCTCAGCGTTACGAAGATATTGCGGTTAATCTGAACTATCAGGTTAATGAGTTGGAATACAATATTAATACTACCAATTCCACCTCCTCTTGGCTCAATTTTATTCAACCTCTCAACGATGAGCCTAATCAAATTGGAGATGTTCAAATTCCCATTCCTTTGCGAGATTTTCCCCTTCCTCCTTCTCTGATTTCCCATACAGCAATTCCTGACCCCGACAGTTTTGCTGGTGATATTCTCAGTGCTGAGGATATTCGAGACTGGAATTATGTTTTCCTCTATGAACATCCCGATGTGGCTCAAGATACCATTGAATGCCGGATTGAATACAATGGTTCCTCTAAATTAACGATTAATGATGTCTCTTTGAAGGAACCCGAAGAAAATCAAGATGAACAAACGAAAGACGAAACATTTGCAGTTTTCACTATTACCTTATCTCCTCCCTCTGACAAGACTGTTACTGTTGATTTTCAAACCCAGGATGGAACCGCAAAAGCAGGGCAAGATTACGCTGAAACTATCGGAACTCTGGAATTTGCGACCGGTGAAACCACCAAAGAAATTCGGGTGCCAGTCAACAGCGATGATGTTGTTGAAAATAATGAAACCTTTACTATTGTTCTGAGTAATGCAGTTAATGCAGAGATTGCGGATCCAGTGGGTGTTGGAACAATTATCGATACGACTAATACTATTGATCCACTGTTGGATACCCTGGTGCGGTTTAACAATCTATATCCAACCCTAGCCAGTGATCTCAAAGCTTTGGAAACAGGGATAACCGATGACAACCAGACTACGGTTACTTCTGCCCTCAATGCCTTTGCTACTCTAGCAGAAGACGTGGCTAGGTCATGGCAAATTTGGCAACCGATTGCGATCGCACAGGCATCTCGCCAGACAGTTCACTACAATATTGATGAAAACCTATCCGCTGACCAAGAAACCAAAACGGTTATCATCACTCCCACTAACAATCTTCCCGTTGCTGATCAACAAATCTTAGACATTGAGTTACCAGGGTATGAGTTAAATGATACCAGGCAAAACGATGTAACTACTAACTCCCCCACAGTACCTTATACGACAATTGAGTATGATTTCACCAAATTGCTTGATGCAACTGGGGTAGAAACCTTTGGGGAGTCCGCATTACCAGATCGTAAGGTGACTGTAACTAATTTGGATGTGTTGGACTATCAAAATGCCTGGGGTGCTATCCGTCTCGCCCGCAATAAAAATTTGATTGATGGCAGGGAAACTAATGCTGCTTTCATCTTCCAGACTCCTGAAGTAAGGTTTAAGAATCGGATTACTCCTCTAATTGTTAATGATAAGCGTTGGGATATTGCAGACCTGGGCGATTCCAGAAGTAAAACTTTGACACAGCATCTCGAAGAGTTATTCAAAGTCTTGCTGCCAGCTATCATTAACCGTCCTTATGATATTCGGATTAGCTGTCAGTATGCCTTTGCTTTAGCTAGCAACACTAATGATGAGGAACTGTTAGCTTCCTTACCTGTTCTACTAACTCCTCGATTTACGGTTCAAAAGTCTGGGGATTCAACGGATATGTTAGCAGTGACTCAACAACTGCGAACAAATATTGTCCGGGAAATTGACAATTGGCAGACTCAGAAAAACCCCAATCAAACCAGGGGACGATATCTGTTTAGTTTTAGTCTCTTTTCCAACCCAGAAAATGTGAGTAGTACGGAGAATCCTAACTTGCCTTTGTTAACGGTGGAAAACTTGAATCTTTTGCTTACAGATATTATTGAGGAATAGTTATAGCAATTCTTATAGTGATGAGGACAAAGCGATCCCCCTAAATCCCCCTTAATAAGGGGGACTTTGAGTATGGCTCCCCCCTTTTTTAAGGGGGGCTGGGGGGGATCTCAATCTTGCGGAAAACTTTGAAAACACGCCCTAGGCGGAATCATACCCAGAATCAGCAACGCCCAATTCTCATACTCATGAGCGACATTGCTTATCCTTTTAAGGCCAGAGGAATCCCGCCTAACACCCCAGGTCTGTTTCATTCTAAATTTTTCGGTTGCCTGAAGCTCCTGAGTGGGTGGGCTTTCGCTATGAAATCCCCCAAGCCAAAAACCCTTATAACTACGTTCAAAGTCAGCCCCACAGACAAAACTAAAAGCTTTACCCTGTAAGGCTTACAGAGATTTGGAGTAGGTAATTAATTCTGTGTAGGTGCTTATATAGCACTACCCATTAAGGTGTTTAACATTGTCTTGATGCAGTCGCTCATGGGGGGAACCCCCTTTGGCAGCGCTGCCTCCCCAAGACCGTAATGGTGCGTTTGACCCATTAAGAATTAAATTCGCCACGGGTCGCACCTCTGCATCGCTCCTAAACTCCGAAACTTAGTCATAGCTTACTTGCGGACTTGCGGACTTGCGCGTAGCGCTATACTAGCAAGTATCGGGATAGCCTTAGACTAAGCCTTCCCTGCGGGAAAATTCGGGCTAACTCTGGAAAGCTCCAGGAGGCGATCACGTGACTTAATCTTTGAGTAAATGGGTTTTAATAGCGTTTTGTAGGTGGCAGCAAATCAGTACGAGATCATTCGTTTAACTCCGGAGCAAGAGAGTCAGGCTCAAGATGAAACAATGGGGTCAAGGGAAAAATTTTGGTTTTATCATTCTCAATTGAAAAAGTGTCTGTTCAAGTATCCTCGCCAAAACACAGGAGAAGACTGGTCAGAAAAAGTGGCATTTGAGTTGTGCAATCTTCTAGATATACCTGCGGCGCGCTATGAGTTAGCAGAAACCGCCGATGGACAAAAAGGGGTGATTACAGTCAATTTTTTAGGAGAGGGAGAAACCCTAGTGCATGGTAATGAAGTACTTAGTGGCATTAATCCTGATTATCCCGCTTTGGTTACGCAAAAGGCTTATCAACATACAATTGAAGTGGTTATGGAGGCGATTAGAGAAAAATCTGTTAACTTCCCCCCTAGTTGGACAGTACCTGATGGTTTCACAGATGCCAGAGATTTGTTTGTTGGCTACTTGCTGCTAGATGCGTGGATTGGTAATGGTGATCGTCATCATGAAAATTGGGGGTTTGTACTTCCTAAGACCTCTCAAACAGGTATTTATCTAGCTCCCACTTACGATCACGCCTCATGCCTGGGTCGTGAACTTTCTGATACTAAACGCCAGCATAGGTCTGTAGAGTCTTACGTAAATGGGTGCAAGTCAGCCTTTTATCTTAACGAAAATGAAAAAAAGCCTCTGAAAACATTTGAACTTTTTGAATACATTAACACTCACTATCCTAAAGCTAGTCAGGAGTGGCTCAACCGTCTTGAGCAAATTTCAGAGCAACAGATAAATTCAACTTTACAGGCATTTCCAGATTGTCGTATCTCAAAAGAAGCATCTGACTTTGCTAAGAAAATTTTGCTCACCAACAAAAAAAGACTGCTCTGTCTATTAAATTTATGAGTATCACTTCCCTAAAAACTTTATTTTTAGCTTGGCAAGATTATCAAAGTCGATCGTGGAACCCAGTGGGTCGATTGACATTTGATGGAAAAAATTACGAATTTGTTTATATAAAAGGTGCAAAGGAAGCGCAAGAAAAATTTGGGTTTGAGCCTCTAATGTCTTTCCCAGAGTGGAATAAGACCTATTGTTCCACGGAGTTGTTTGCGTTTTTTGCCAACCGAGTTATGTCACCCTCGCGTCCAGATTACCGAAAGCATCTAGACCGGCTCAACTTATCAGCCCAGAGTTTTGATTTGATGGAATTTTTAGGAAGGAGCGAAGGAAATCGACAAACAGATAATTTTAAAGTTTTTCCTTATCCAGACCTCGACAGTGACGGGAAATACCACCTTTGTTTTCTAGTACATGGTTTGCGTCACTTACCAAAGTGTTCTATGGATCGCATAGAGCAGCTACAAGTTGGTGATACTTTGTGGCTATGTCACGAGCTTCATAATTGTTATGACAATAAGGCTTTAGCGTTAACCACAGAAGATCATTATCACCTAGGGTATTGTCCCCGCTACTTGTCACAGGATATACTTGACATTTTAAGGCATGATCCAAGTTTAGTAGAAGTGAAAGTAGCAAAGGTAAATTTACCTCCTTCTCCGCTCAAGTCTCGGTTATTGTGTAAGATCACTTATTCAGGTTTTGAGGGATATGTGCCGTATGATCACAAGATCTATCAGCCCTTAACTAAGGAAAAAGAAAAGTCGAAAAACTTGGTTTGCCCGATGTAACTAATACCCCTTGAATCATAACCTACTCGGAGGTGGGCGTGAATGCGATTGGCCGTAGGCCACGCGGGGCGCGTTCGCATTCAGGTACTATAGCGTTTATAGGATTTATGAGGTACGCTTCTCAACCTCAAAGTCCCCCTTGATAAGGGGGATTTAGGGGGATCTTTTTGTACCTCATGGCATAGAGAATTGCTATATATAGCTACGGCGGTTTGCATAACTATCAGGTACACAGGATTGTTTTCCCTATTCCCTATTCCCTATTCCCTATTCCCTATTACCTATTCCCTATTACCTATTCCCTATTACCTATTCCCTATTACCTGCTCAAGGAAAGTAGTTAAGAGCCGATTTACGAGGGAACCTGTAAGTCTAAAGCCCCGTCTTTTAAAACCGGGGATCAAGACTCATAGCGGCTTGACCCGCTGTGATAAAAATATTTCTAGAGAATCGGGAATCTTACTAATGGCGTTGTAGTAAAAGGTATAGGAGAGTTCAGATCGAAACTGATGATTATCTTAGAGTTCAAGGTCGTTAAAAAGTCTCTATCAACTAGAACCCATACCTGTAAGTGTGGATCCTAGGTATATCGAACTCAGGTAAGTTGAGTTTGTGGCACAATTATTGATCAATTTTTCTCTAAAACTAAAAAAATGTCTCATACCACCATGTCTAACAAAAATATAAAGAGAATTTTCACTTTTGGTATAGCTGTTGCGTCTTCTGTGCTTGCTTTTGCCAGTACTACTAACGTTGCCCAAGGACAAACAAATTATCGCCTCAAAACCATGTTTACGGGCAGTGATAAATGTTTAGATATCATTAATGATGCTAACGACAATAAACCGATTATGGCTGACTGTGGTAATTATTCAGGACAATATTGGCAAATAGTAGCAACAAACAAGTCTGGATATTATCGCCTCAAAACCCTATTTACGGGCAGTGATAAATGTTTAGATATCATTAATGATTCTAACGACAATAAACCGATTATGGCTAACTGTGGTAATTATTCAGGACAATTTTGGAAAATAGAAGCAACAAACAAGTCTGGATATTATCGCCTCAAAACCATGTTTACGGGCAGTGATAAATGTTTAGATATCATTAATGATTCCCAAGACAATAAACCGATTATGGCTAATTGTGGTAATTATTCAGGACAGTTTTGGCAAATACCTAATTTTTAACTAACTGTTTGAGCTAGAAATTATCCTTTCGGTCAGGGCTGTTTCATTGTCCGGTAGAGTGATTGACAAAAATGGTGATCGCTGTTAGTTAAAATGCCAGCGGTCACTTTATTACGTCGATGAAGAGCATCGCTTTTGTTAATGATCGGTTGAGTATTAGGCACAACAACCAGAGGCGCTGTTGTGCCTAATACTCAAAGGGGGGCAGATAGAGAGCAGAAAGATGACCCTCCCAGGCCGTGTTGTTGATTTTGCAGAAGCGCGCTAAACAGGCTGGGGTGGAGTCTTTTTCTCCCCATGATTATTGATATTGTTACCGTCCAAAAGTTAGCTGGCTATGCTTCCCCTGTGACTACCGCTAAGTATGATAGCCGGGGTGAGGAGGTTAAGCATAGGGCGATGCAGAAATTGGGGTTTTGAGGGGTTAACACTTAGATTCAGCGACGCAATAAAGCAAACATTACTTTTATTGATTGTCGTTAATAAGCCGTAAGCAAGTTTTCAAAGGAGAGTGATCCCCAAACTTCTTCCCATCAGAAATCCTCGTGACATAATACCTATCAAAAAAGTTATCACCAATACAAATTAAGTCATCAGTTGCACCATTCAATATTCGTTTACAAGTTTTTAAAGGAGAGTGGTCTCCAAACTTTTTTCCATCAGAAATCCTCGTGACATAATACCTATCAAAAAAATTATCACCAGTACAAATAAATTTCGTTTTTGAAGGTGTATTCGGTTTTGAAGGTGGACCTTGATTACTAGTGTTGTTGCAAATTGAGTTATTGATAATCGCCTGAGTATTAACTGTTTCTAAGCTGCCATCCAAGCAGATTACATTGAAGGTATTATTTTCATTTTGGTGCAGATACCTAACATTTTTAATACCCGCCAAAACCGATGTGGGCATAAGCAAAGTAACAAAAAAAGAACACAAAATAGTTATTTTATTCATATTTTTTGATATCAATCTAGATTTAAGTCATTTATTCAAATCATATTGAATCTGACTCCGGTTTGATAGCACCCTTATGGGTACCTTTTTAAATCTGGATAAAAACTGGGCATCACCGGGCGAACTTGGGACAGTCAGCAGTAAAGATAAAAAACTGGGGCTCCTGGTAAGTTTGGATAACGATATCCCACGACACATTCATCCAGATAAAGTACAGAAAACTGACTTACCCAAGGCGAACCCTACTCCAGTACCAAAAAGTAACGAACCCGCAAAGGCTCCTGCTCCAGCACTAAAGAGTATTGAAAGCGAACCCGCTCAGGCTCCTACTCCACCAAAGAGCAAACAAGAAGTAGAACAGGTCGCTGCACCAGTACATAATAGAAAGGATTCATAAGTACTCCCTGATGTTCCCTCTGATACTAAATCCGGTTCACATACCTACCTTATTCCTTATTGGGTGCATCTCATTTTTGCCGTTTGACCAGATGGTGCGTTACGGGACGGATTGTCCTAACACTGGCTACCAATACAATAATGGCTCCCCCGTCCCGATGCTGCTGGCGAATTCGTGAAACCCTTATTCTGCCGTAATCCGCTCCCCTCTCCCAAGGTTGGGAGAGGGGCTGGGGGTGAGGGCTGATGGGGCGTCTTGGTTTGTTAAGAAATATTTCGCCACCAGCATCCGTCCCTAACGCACCCTGTCTTGATGCAGTCGCTCATGGGGGGAACCCCCAAGACCGCGCTGCATCGCTACGAACATTTACAAAAGTGAGATGCACCCCCTTATTCGTATAGGGTATATGCTTGTGTTTAAGCAGGATTTAGCCACTTTAATAAAGCTACTTTCACAACCGGATTTAGTATGAGGTACCTCACAACCCAGCACCAGCGGAACTTGATAGAAAGGACTCACAAGTACCTCCTGATGTTCCCCCTAATGTACCTCGCAACCCAGCACCAGTACTTGATGAAAGTGAAGAGTTTTTCACTATTGAACTCTCGCCTGAATCAGAGACAAACATATACATATAACATATTGCTACAGTCGTGGTCAATAATGCTGAGCATTTTGCTAAGCATTTTAATCTCAACAAATTAAACTACCATCAGCAGAAAATATTTTCCAGTACTAGGGGAACATTTTTTTGATAATTCCTTCAGGTATAAAGTCCCGTTAATAGATAGTTTTGAGGCGTCTAATTAATCAGCCGCCAAAAGAGGCTTGGGTTGTTTAACATGAAAACAATCACTATTTTTGCATTGAAAATTTTCAGGTTATTGTCAAACAGCTCTGTTTCATATCAACAAATTAAACTACCATCAGCAGAAAATATTTTTCAGTAATAGGGGAACATTTTTTTTGATAATTACTTCAGGTATAAAGTCCCATTAATAGATAGTTTTGAGGCGTCTAATTAATCAGCCGCTAAAAGAGGATTGCTTATGTTTAACATGAAAACAATCACTATTTATGCATTAACCATTCTCAGTTTATTGTCAAACAGTTCTGTTTCATCTCAACAAATTAAATTGCCATCAGCAGAAAATGATTTTCTGGTACTAGAAAAATCTCCACCCAATAATCAGGTTGAATCTGGAGGTCAAACCCAAATGGTTCTTGGCCGCAAGATACAAAATCCTTATTCCGTGGCAAATATGCAAAAGGCCTTCAACCTGTACAGCCGCAGCATGAAAACTGCTGCTCCATCGGTTCGGGCAACTCACCAATATATCGAAATCACCCCCAGCAATGAAAGCCACTTGCAATTGCTAGATAAACTGGATGCTGAAGGTATCTTGGTTTTGCATGACTATCCGCTTGATTACGAAATTACGACAGAAGGTGATTTTTATGTCATGCCAGCCAATGAAAAAGACCTATATCACCCAGTCTACACCGTCATTCCAGTGGGCTATAAATTTCCAGCATCATTGCCCTACCGAATCATTGAAGATGTATATGAAACGAAAGAAAGCGAATCCGATGTAGAGTCAGTAGCTTTAGCTTTAGCAGGTCAGGACACAGAACTGGACTGTCCCAGGTCAATGAACTGTAATGACCCTAATGTGTTACTGGAAATGTTTAAAAACCCGACGCAAAAAAGCCTTTTCGGTGGTCGCAGATATCGACCACATGGGTATGTCAAAGTCAAAAATACCGAAACGGGCAAATGGGACGAGTTGAAAAGAGCGAGAATCAGCATTGGTCGAGGCATTTGGTGGCGTTACACCGACACAGATAATGAGGGTCATTTCTCCTCACCGAAAAAATACCGTGGCAAAGTCAGGATACGAGCTAAATGGCGCAGCGACATTGCCACTATCAGAAAATCATGGAATGAAATGCTCGGCATCCAAGTATCAGATCACTTAATGACCATCAAAAGAAGTAACAACGGTCGCACGAAATACATTGAACCCAATGATGAAAGGCTTTGGTACAAAGGCACTGTTCACAATGGTTTGATTAAATACAATGACTATGCCACTGCTAGAGGCGTTGATGAACCGATAAGCAATGCCAATGTCTGGGTATGGAAAAACGGCAGAAGTGCCGGTTCAACTCCTATGCTGTTTAAGTATCGGAATCTAAATCAAATAGCATCCTTTACGAACATCGGTGCATCCAATGTGTGGGATGTCCTAGTCAATGCTTTGGCTGGATCTGCAATTGAGATTCTTCCTAGCCACCTCAGACCAGACATGATTTACAGTGGACTGAAACACAAAAAGGTTGGTAATCAGGTTAACACCGCCAGAATTCAACAACTGACCATACATGAATCAGCTCACTATTCACATGCGGCAAAAGCAGGTAAACAATTGTGGGCTAAAGTATTTGCTTCCGAATTAGCCAACGACATCAACCATAACGACCCATATGTGGATGGTTCAGAACCATCTTTCACTCGTGGCAAGCTCATCGCTTTAGCTGAAGGCTGGGCCACTTTCTTTGAATACAAAGCAATGGAACATTATTACCGTAAAGTTTATGACCAAAGTACCTGGAAGTTGAATCCAGGCAACCACATGGAAGGATTCGATATGTATACCAGACCCATGACAGAAGAGCGCAGCGATACACAAAGCTGGTTCCTGAGTGGGTTAATTTGGGACATTCAGGATGCGGCCAGCGACAGCAACAACGAGCTAAGAGACGGTACAGATGGAAGTGAAATAGGCCCTTTGATCGACAATTTGCATATCCAGAGCCAAAGTGAATTGTATCCGGTTTTCAGTGGATTAAGAGCTGGTATTGAAGATGCTTGTCAGTATGGACAATATCTGGCTGACACA
>NZ_JAAHFV010000339.1:0-6940 GCF_010672755.1 Moorena sp. SIO1F2 | reverse complement strand
TGCTGATAACCATAACATTTATATCAAGTCTGGTTGAATAGCAATAATTAAGGAGAGGGTGGGGAGGGTGGGAGGTCTGGGGAGATGGGGAGATGGGGAGATAGGGAGATTTTTATTAAGGGTAATTATCCTGACATGATATTACAAATAGAGCAGGACTCTACATAGGTAAAAGTGACCAGCTATCAAAAAGTTCATACTCATGAGGTACATAATTTTTTCCACTATCACCCCCTTGACCGCGCCCGAAATTACCACTCCAAAAACTTTTAAACCTACTCCCTGCTCCCTACTCCCTGCTCCCTAATCCCTGCTCCCTACTCCCCCAAATTTTGTATCTCACTAAACTGAAACATGCTATAATAAACGTTAACTAAAAGGTACCCTTAAGGGTACCGCAACCTGTTAGTAAATTATGAGACCATTGGGAGAGATTAACACTACCTGCAAAACTACCTGATGGAGGGCAAATCATGCCTGACGAAAATATCCACGAATCCGCTTACAACTGTGAGTTTGAGATTCCGATCAATTTTTTAGTTCCCTTCTCATTCAAGCCCACATTTGCTCCACAAAAGTGTACCTTCCAACTTTGCAATCACCCTGGTGCTAGTGCCAGTCCACCACCCTATGGCTTGCGTCTTGATGGACTGCTCACTGGTAATCCCAGAGATATCTATACCTTTGATTTTGAGTACGAGGGGGCAGAAGTATTCCTCGACTACACCAGCACAGGTGAGATCCACATCTACGGAAAAGCCTTCGGTGGACAAAAAGAAGGGAAGAATTACAAAAAAGGGACAACTGACTACTGGGATATCGACTTTAGCTACAAGATTGTGGGACATAAAGACAACGATGCCTATGTCACGGAGAAAGCCTATGGCAAGTACAACATTGGCATGGGTAAGGGGACAATCAAGTCTAAGAAGTTCAAGTCCTTTGATTTAGTAGACTACTTCGGTAAACATCAATACTCCTTCCGGTTTGGTGATGATACGGAGCACCGGGGCTATAAAGGTATCTCTGGCTGGGGCTGGCTGAATCATAGTGGTGCCAAAGATGGTATCTATGAGCACCTAGATTACTCTGACTGGCTATTCGTTGCTAAAATTCCTAAACTATCCATGGCTAAATGGAAAATGATCTGCTGGAGTGGCTTAGCCAGTGGAGTCTGGTGTGAGGATGAGCCTAAGAAGTCCGATGATGATTAGGGATTAATTATAGCGCCGCGCCCAGTGTGGGGAGATAGGGAGATGGGGAGATGGGGAGATGGGGAGATGGGGAGATGAAGAGATGGGAAGTGTGGGAAGTGTGGGAAGTGTGGGAAGTGTGGGAAGTGTGGGGAGATGGGGAGATGAAGAGATGGGGAGATGGGGAGATCAGCAACTGGCTCCCCAAGACGGCGGTACCTTCCGACTCCCGACTCCCGACTCCCGACTCCCGACTCCCGACTCCCGACTCCCGACTCCCGACTCCCTACTCCCGACTCCCGACTCCCGACTCCCGACTCCCTACTCCCTAAAACCAATAATAACTAACCACTAATAAATTTCTTGATCTGTCCGAGTTTGTCTTTGTAGGGAGCATAGCGCAACTGCAAATCCAGCCAGAAGGACTTCTTCAGCACGCTTTTTTGGTGAGAAAAGGTATCAAAACCAGCTTTCCCATGATAAGCACCCATGCCACTATCACCAACCCCACCAAATGGTAGGGAAGGAACATTTAGATGCATAACTGTTTCATTCAAGCAAACACCACCAGCAGAGGTCTGTTGCAAAACCTGCTGTTGCTTTGCTTTGTCTCTGGAGAAAAAATATAGCGCTAATGGTTTTGGTCTTTGGTTAACTATCCCAATCGCTTCATCTAAATTACTGTATTCAATCACAGGTAGAATCGGACCAAAGATTTCCTCTTCCATCACTTTATCCTCTAAGGAAATATTGTCGATGACCGTGGGAGCAATATAGCGGTCTTCTGGATTAGTTTGTCCACCAATTATGATCTCACCATCCTTGAGTAAGGTACTCAAACGGTGATAATGCTTATCACTGATAATCCGAGCATAATCTGGACTTTTGGCGGGATCGTCTCCATAAAATTTATGGAGACAGGCTTTGATTTGTTCGAGTAAATCAGATTTAATCTCCCGATTGACCAGCAGATAGTCTGGTGCAACGCAGGTTTGACCGGCATTGAGAAACTTACCCCAAACAATTCGTTTTGCTGTAGTCTCTATCGGCACATCTGTCTCCACAATGCAGGGACTTTTACCCCCCAACTCTAGAGTAACCGGGGTTAGGTGTTTGGCAGCAGCAGTCATGATAATTCTGCCAACTTGGGTGCTGCCGGTGAACAAGATATGGTCAAATTTTTCTGCTAACAGTTCCTGACTGGTTTCTACTCCCCCTTGCACTACAGCAATATAGCCAGGGTCAAAGTTTTTCTGGATAATCTCTGCGATCGCACCAGAGGTGTGAGGGGAGATTTCAGAGGGTTTGATCACGCAACAGTTTCCGGCTGCGATCGCACCCACTAAAGGAGCAATGGCTAGAGCAAATGGATAGTTCCAGGGACTGATAATCAGTACTACTCCCAAGGGTTCGGGATAAATTTGACCCGAGCCTGGAAAATTTGCCATTGAGACCGGGACTCTTTTGGGCTTGACCCAGGATTTAATATGCTTGAGGGTGTGATCAATTTCCTGCACCAGGATAATTTCGGTAGCATAAGATTCAAATTCCGCCTTGTGCAGGTCGGCTTTCAACCCTTCTAAAATGGCAGTATCATTTTCTAAAATAACTTGCTTGAGGCGCTTGAGTTGGGCGATCCGGAATGCCACATCTTTGGTTTTACCGGTGCTGAAAAAATTGCGCTGCTGAGCCAAAATATCTTTGACTTCACTGGTTTGTAGTTCAAGCATCTTAAAATTTAACCCCTGAACGGAAAAAAAAAATCATTTTCTTCTGGTTCAAGGTTAGCAATTATTTGATAGGATAGTTTATTGCTAAAGACTTGCAAGAGTTTAGCGTAGGGTGGGTTAGGCGGGGAGTACTTTAAAAGCTCACCTTTGAAGAGAGCTGTCCGCCGTAACCCACCAATATTAAGCAACTCATCGCTGTCTATACATTGACTGTATAAACAGCCTCTGAGTTCAGCTCCTTGAAAACATTCCTCAAAACAATCATTTGCCTGAAAACTCCCGATGCCACTAAAAATTTCAGCACTATTGAGCGGTAACAAACCATGGCATCGTCTGGGTTTGCCTGGTTGGACAGTCTCGGTAATTGCGATCGCACTCCTAATTTGCGCACCAGTCCTATTTGTGCTGGGCAGTATGTTCTCCGATTCTTCAGAAGTATGGACTCATTTAGTCTCCACTGTCTTAGGCAGTTACATTGTCAACTCCCTGTGGTTAATCCTAGGTGTAAGTAGTGGAGTCTTAATCCTTGGGGTTTCAACAGCATGGCTAGTAACCATGTGTCGCTTCTGGGGAAGCCGGGTGTTTGAATGGGCGCTACTACTGCCTCTGGCAGCACCAGCCTATTTACTTGCCTATACTTACACCAATATGCTGGACTTTTTTGGACCCGTACAAACCTGGCTGCGGCAGCTGTTTGGCTGGACTAGCGTGCAGGATTATTGGTTTCCCAATGTCCGGTCTCTGTGGGGTGCGATCGCAATGTTGTCTCTAGTACTCTATCCCTACGTTTACCTGATCACCAGGGTAGCCTTCCTAGAGCAATCCGTCCGTACCCTAGAAGCTGCTCGTTCCCTCGGATGCACCCCTTGGCGTGGCTTCTTCACCGTGGCTCTACCCCTAGCCAGACCAGCGATCATGGCAGGTTTGGCCTTAGCACTGATGGAAACCCTCAGCGACTTTGGGACAGTAGAGTATTTCGGTGTCAGTACCTTCACGACAGGGATATATCGTACCTGGTTAGGAATGGGTGAGAGGTCAGCTGCTGCTCAACTAGCCGCCTGTTTGCTACTATTCATAATTGTTTTAATTCTACTAGAACGCTGGTCTCGTAAGCAATCTCGCTATTATGAGACTGGCAGTAGTTACCAACGAATCAAGCCATTTTCACTAACTGGGGGCCGAGGCATACTGGCGCTGTTAGCCTGTTTCCTTCCCATTGCTCTTGGATTTTTAGCACCCGCAGCATTTTTGCTGCACATGACCATTAAAAATGCCGAGGAAACCTTAGATGATAATTTTTGGCAGCTAGCTACAAATAGTTTACTATTAGCCATTACAACAGCTGCGATTGCTATGGTCTTAGCATTAGTCATGGCTTATGGGCAACGTCTAGTGCCCAAACTAGGGATGCGTTTAGCAGTACGCACTGCTGCCATGGGTTACGCTATCCCTGGTTCAGTGATTGCAGTTGGTGTCTTAATGCCCTTAGGTCAGTTGGACAATACCATTGACAGCTGGATGCGGGCAACCTTTGGCCTATCCACTGGTTTACTTTTTAGCGGCACCATCATTGCTTTAGTATACGCCTATCTTGTACGCTTCCTAGCAATTTCATTCAATACCGTTGAATCCAGCCTAGGTAAGATTAAGCCTAGTTTAGATGATGCCTCTCGCAGTCTCGGTTATGGACCTACGCTGACCCTAATTAAAGTTCACGCCCCATTAATGTGGGGAGGATTGTTGACAGCAGCCATGTTAGTGTTTGTGGATGTAATGAAAGAGTTACCAGCAACTCTGATCATGCGACCGTTTAATTTTGACACCCTGGCAGTACGAGTTTACCAGTATGCCTCCGATGAACGATTAATACAGGCATCAGCACCAGCCTTAGCGATTGTTTTAGTAGGGATTATTCCAGTAATTTTATTGAGTTTAAAGATTGCTAAATCTCAGGGATAATAATGCAGAATGAAGAATTAAGAATGAAGAATGGAGAAGGCAGAATGAAGAATGGAGAATGGAGAAGGCAGAATGAAGAATGGAGAATGGAGAAGGCAGAATGAAGAATGGAGAATGAAGAAGGCAGAATTCTAAATTCTAAATTCTAAATTCTAAATTCTAAATTCTAAATTCTAAATTCTTAATTCTTAATTCTAAATTCTTAATTCTTCATGGTGTTGGATTCAAAAAAAAGGTAATAGGGAACAGAGAAAAGAGGAGTTTTTGCTTTCTGCGCGCTACTCCCCACTCCCTACTCCCTACTCCCTAATACGACAGTACTTCACCTAATTTACAACTGTTATACCCAACCAGCAATATCCATCAGTTGAACTGCTGTAGCACTATTAGGTCCATATTGGGAAACACTGGTTGGATCTTCCTTGAAGGGAAAACCAAAGCCCGCAAGTACCGGATCAATCGGTGTTCCAGGAACCACTGGATATTCGCTATTAGCTTGAGCAAAGAAGGTCTGAGCCGTAGGGCTGGTTAGATATTCTAAGAATTTGATAGCATTTCCTGGATTAGGAGCTGTTTTCACCAAGCCGCCACCACTGATATTAATGTGGGCACCCCGGTTTTGCTGATTTGGGAAAAATACACCAACTTTCTTGAATATCCCCTGCTTGGCAGGGTCATCGGATTTAATATAGCGAGGTAGATAATAAGTATTTGCGATCGCAATATCCGCAATCCCAGCAGCAACCGCTTCAATTTGGGCTCGATCATTACCCTGAGGCTTGCGAGCAAAGTTACCCACAAAGCTCTCGACCCATGATTTTACTGCTGGTACACCCAGGCTGGCAATCAGTGACGCAACCAGAGATTGATTATAGACGTTGCTTGATGAGCGGATAGCAATGCGACCTTGCCATTTGGGATCAGCCAGATTTTCGTAAGTTGACAGATCCGCAGGGTTGACTCTGTTTTTATTATACATAATCACCCGCGCTCGCTTAGTGAACCCAAACCAGTGATTTTGAGGGTGTCGCAGGTTAGCGGGAATCTTGGCGTTGAGTTCCGATGAATTAACCGGGGCAAAAATACCAGCCTGGTCAGCTTTCCACAGACGACCAGCGTCAACAGTGATTAAGACATCAGCTGGGCTATTCGCCCCCTCACTTTTAATCCGTTCTATTAATGGATTTGCTTTCCCCTCAATCAGATTCACTTCAATACCAGTGATGCGGGTGAAGTTGTCGTACAAGTCATCATCGGTCTTGTAGTGACGAGAGGAGTAGACATTGACTACCTCATTCTGGGCGGCTGCTCTACGAGGTTTACCCAGTTCACCCAAGGTGTAAGCCGCCATGGCTGTACCACCTGCTAGTAAGATATTTCTTCTATTGATGTTCATCAGCAACTACTACTTTCTCTCCTTAGGATTGTCGCTAAACTTATGCAGTAGGTATGGTAATCCAGCACCTGAGTTACCATACCTACTGCTATCGAAATAAATTATCGATTAGTTTGGGAATTTTGTAAACTACCTTAGACGGTCGAATGCCAGATAAATCCTTTCAATTACCTGATTTGACTATATACTTGACCCTATAGTAGATGATTAGGTCAGTGTGTAGAAGAGGAACTTTACTCATTATAATAGAATATTTTTAATGGCTTATCAGAAATTTATCCAAAAATTTTTCAGAGGAATAGAGCTGAAAGTTATAGCGCTGCACCCAGGAGGGAACTTCCGCCCTTAGGAAACAGGGACTGAAAAACCTTTTCAGATAAAGGGTTTAGCAATTCTTCGTGCCTGAAATTTGGCAACACCCTTACCAGCATTACTACAATTGATAAGATTTAGCGGCTACTGACTACTGAGCGAGTCGGGAGTCGGGAATCGGGAGTCGGGAGTCGGGAGTCGGGAGTCGGGAGTCGGGAGTCGGGAGTCGGGAGGCGGGAGTCGGGAGTCGGGAGTCGGGAGTCGGGACTCGGGAGTCGGGAGTCGGGAGTGGGGAGTCGGGAGCGGTGCGACGGGAAGGGGAAAGATGGGAAGAGCGCAGGTCTGAAGTC
>NZ_JAAHFV010000338.1:0-6972 GCF_010672755.1 Moorena sp. SIO1F2 | reverse complement strand
TGAATTAGTTATTAGCTTATCGCTTTTAATTTTTAGATCACCATTGATTCTGACTAACCACTCAACTCCTCAACTAAGAACTGGAAACTAATGATGTCCTACTAATGACCAATTCCTCATTATTGATAGCGCCAATACCACCCAAGACTCGATAGAGTGATCAAAACATCGGTATATTCCCTATAATGATGAACCTTTAATGTCTGGTATCGAAAATCCTTGCCTCAGTTTAGCGATCGCTCGTCTATCTGCCGCTGGCAGAGAAAACCTGGCTATCTGGGTGCTGAAAGCTCCTTACCCAGGGGGTATGGTTCATCATGATTCTACTTGGTCTGAATACATGACTCAGTCATGGCTGGCTTGGCAGGAAATGTTTTCCCCATTTTCAAACCATGTGCCGATTAGTGGTCATCACAACCAGTATCCCACAACTTTGCCCTCAGAGAATCAAAACGGTGCTACAGGTCCGGAGATTAGCTACAGTGGTCGTTTGATGCAAGGTTTGGGCATTGACCTGTGGCAGTGGCTGTTTCAAGGCTCAATTCGCAATGCCCTCGAACGAAGTCAAGGCATTGCCTTGGGACAAAATAAACCCCTTCGCCTGCGCTTGGAAGTCCGCGCTCCAGATTTCATTCCCCTCCCCTGGGAAATTATACAACCCATGGCGGGTAAACAGGCAATTTCCCTTTCTCAGCAAATCCTGTTTAGCCGCACAACTAGTGATGTAGACGCCCTCGAACCCCTGCGCTCCCACCAGGCTCTCAATATTTTGTTAGTTCTAGGAGAGAAGGTTCAAAAATTTAATGGTTCGACTACCAATTTGGATCTCGAAAAAGAAGCGGCTACCTTGGTAAATGCCCTTCAAGCTGGTAGAGCCGCTCAAACTTCTAGGAACCAATCCGTTCCACCAGTTACCTGCAACGTCTCAAAACTAATACAACCGACACCAGCTGAACTGATTAAAGCACTGGAAACCGGTGCCTATAACATCCTATTCTATGCCGGTCATGGTGAAAGCGCACCAGACGGAGGTTTGCTATTTTTACGCTCGGATGCGAAAATTAGTGGTACGGAATTGGCTCAGGTTCTGGTGCGCACCCAGGTTACCTTAGCTGTATTCAATGCCTGTTGGAGTGCCAAACCTGACCAAGTGAATTCCCAAACCATTCCCCGTAGTAGTTTAGCTGAGGTGCTCATTCACCAAGGTGTTCCAGCAGTTTTGGGGATGCGGGACTCCATTGCTGACCAAGAAGCCGTGAGTTTTATTAAAGCATTCGCCCAAGCCTTGGCAGAGCGGATGCCCATTGACCATGCTGTAGCTGTGGCCAGACAGCACCTGTTGACCCTTTACAAGTTTAACCAACCAGCCTGGACCTTGCCTATCCTTTATATGCATCCTCAGTTTGAAGGGGAATTAATCCAACCGGTGGGAGAAGGAATTACAGAACTGCCCACCATCACCTCAAGCTGGGTTGAAAGTCCTGCCCCAACGGCATCTTTGCGTTCGATTGGAAAAACCGATCAGGTCTGGCCGATTCGAGGTGGAGTGATGCGAGTGGGACGCCTACAATCTTACAACGATTTGGTGATTCCCGAAGTTTGTGTTAGTAAGCAACATGCTGAAATTATCTGCCGTGATGCTTTCACTGACCAAGGCTCGGATCCAACTTACTTCTTGAGGGATTTTTCTCGTAATGGGACGAGAATATTAATCGATAATGGTTGGAAAACCGTTCATCATCAGGAAGTTCAGCTAAGGTCGGGTATTCAGCTTAAGTTTGGTGGTCCTCGTGGTCAGATCTTCGAGTTTATTATTGACTCCCCAGAATCTTGAGTCGGACTATCCTCGTGCCGAGGATAAAGTGCAGCTTATGCTGTTAACTATGCTGTTAACAATGGAAGTTTCACGCTAAACACTGCTTAGAGTCAAATTGCAACTAGTGGCTGTCTACCTAAGAGCTTCTCTCAATAGCTCACATAGATCACACATAAGTTGAGGAACGAAAGTGGTGTTGCCATGGGAATTAAACAAAACTGAGAAGTCCAGATTATTTTTTCAGCTGTTGCGGAACTTCCTCAAAAATTGATGTAGCTATTTTATGTCAGGTTTCATCTACTAACCCAAACAGGAGGGGCATTATGAACAGCCAAGCTATTCAATATCAAGAACATCAACAATCATATTTTGAGGATACTTCGGTTCAAATCCAAGAAGAACTACTAGAATTACTATTACAGCCAGAAGAGGAGTTTTATCCTTGGGATCCAACTCATCCAGAAGCAGAAGCTTATTTTGCTAAGCTAGAAGCAGGTTTTTCCCTGGACGAAATCCAAGATCACCAGGAAATTGCTCAGGAATCTCTTGCCTTTTTTCAGCGACTAAATCAGTGTTGGGAATTACCGCTCGAATCAACCATCGAATCAACCATCGAATCGAGCATCGAATCCACCATTGACTCGTTGAAGGCAGCTTTAGCTAACGGATGTGCTTCTTGCATGCCTCCAGAATGGCTCGAAGCGATCGCTTCGAGAGCTCAAGAGGTTGTTCACAAGAACTTGTCCTTAGCAGAGCAACTTGTGCTTTGTGTCAAGCCATTGTTACAAAACTGGACAGAAGACGATCTATTGGTGTTAGCTCGTCCGTGGGCTTACGCCATGCGCAGTAGCTCAGACTCCATGAATGTCAGTGGTTCAGTTAAATCTGAACAGTGGCACTCTTTGTCTTCTATAGAACAAGTCCGCCTAAGCCTAGAAGTAGCTCATTCGGCTCTGTTCGAACTCAACAATCACACTAGTAACTAATCATCTCACTAATCATCTCACTAATCATCTTAATTAATTAGTATCGTAATTAGTGATTAGCGTAATTCGTAATTAGTGATTAGCGTAATTCTTAATTAGTGATTAGCACCAAGCTGGGTTTGAACCAAAAAAACCGTTTGCTGGTTCTGTCTTTGCCTACATTAATTATAATCCGGACATGATAGTTATCCCAAGTTGCATTGATATGTAGCACCATTTACTCCCATCTGCTCATGTGTGTTTTCTACCGTCTACCCAATCCAGAATGCACTTTTATAGCGGTTTTCAGGTTTTTATTCTCGAATACAGCTGGTGATTGCAGTGGGAATTTCCCAGAAGCTAATATGTATTCTACTGAGCTGGAAACCGCTATAAATTTTTAGTCTACTCAACTAACAATCGAAGTCAAGGTAGCGCAACTTGGTATTGCCATCAATGTATTGCGTATTGCCATCAATCAACCGAACCAATTCTGACCTTGAAACCAGACTACAGGGAGGTCGGTAACAGTGGTAGTAACAGAGTGACAAAATAATACACCAAAGGGGCAGTGAACACATAGCTGTCTGTTCGATCTAAAATGCCACCATGACCAGGAATTAATTGCCCGGAATCCTTGACACCAGCATCCCGTTTCATTAAGGACTCCGTTAAGTCTCCTAAGAGGCTAGCTACACCAATGATTACTCCGAGCATCATGCCACTCAACTGCCAGCACGGCCAATTCAGATACCAAGCTCCTGCGATTCCTACAGCAATACTACTGACAAGGCCAAATATAGCGCCTTCCACAGTTTTTTTAGGACTGATCATAGAAAGGCGAGTGCGACCAAAAAATTTTCCGAAGGTGTAAGCTCCGATATCTGCTGCCCAAATACAGCTAAATGCTAGGAGAGTTGTACTTAACCCAGCAGGTAGGTGACTCAGATTTATCGAAAAATTAGACCAGTATTCACTCTCGGGTAGGTTCGTAGCGGCGACTGTAGTATCTCTAGCTAGGGAGGACGTTTCAGTCAAACCTACTCGCAGACGGACCCAATAGCCGGGCAGATAACCACCATAGAGTAAACCCAATATGGAAGCCCCAATATCCGCAATGGTTGCTATCTTGGGTTGGAAGAGTAAGTAAAAGCAAATAAATGTTCCAGCAATGGGAAACACCGCATCAGCCAGGGTTGGTGAAATGGTAGCTGTAATTAGTAGTAGCTGAGACACAAACATGGTGCTTTTGGTTGCTGGCACCATGCCTTTCGCTTTTACTAGTTGAAAAAGTTCTAACTGACCTAAATAGACAATGACACAGAAGCCGATGGTAAAATACCATCCCCCAAGTAAGATCATCCCCATCGCCAGGGCGATCGCAACTATTCCACTAAAAATCCGTAACCAGGGCATATGACGTTTTTTTTTGACACTCCTGTTCTGACACAAGAACAGATTATTTATATTATTATTGTTAATTTTGTTCCCTGAATGGGTCTATTCCTTACTCTAACTTCTCTCCACTAAGAATAAAAATGGGGTTAACTGCTGCAAATGTTTGATAATTCCCCCGTGTCTCTAGGCGATTGACGGCTGACTGAACGACTTCGATATTGCGAGCCTGTAACTCCGCTAAGCCTTCTGAGATGGCATAGAGTCCTTCTAGATTGTTGGTGGTTGCGACTATCCTCCCTGGAGATTGTAGGTAGGGCCAGACTTCTTTGAGTAGAGTTTTGATTGGTCGTCCTCCTTCAAGGCAAACTCGGTGGGGTTTCAATGGTAGATCTTTGAGACATTCTGGGGCGTTACCTTCGATGACTTCTACGTTGGTGACATTAAAGCGATCGCAATTGTGTCGAATCAGGTTGGCTACTTCTTCATCCCGTTCAACGGCAATAATCTCACTTTTGGGACACAGTAGTCCAATTTCTACAGGAATGGTACCGGTTCCAGCACCGATGTCCCACAACCGGTCTTGGCTTCCTAGTCGTAGGGCAGAAATGATCAGCAGCCTGACTTCTCGCTTACTTAAGGGAATACCGGGTAGGCGTTCAAAGAGGTGATCTGGGATTCCAGGAGTAATGTATGGCCAAATTGGGGATGACATTTGTGGTATTTAGGTTTCGGGGTATTTTTTTTCCTTTAGTTATTTTGATTTATTAAACTAACCACTTGAGGTAGAGAACACAAAAAGAGTATTATAAATATGGCTGTTCGGTACCTGTTAGGCTAATTTTTGAAGTTTAATTGACACAGTAATCGACTAAAACGATTTGTCGATTTTTGATAGTTTTAGAATTTATTTTTTATCCTAAATAGGAGCTCAATATTATTACAAATTAGCATCACTTTGTCCGGAATAACCATAAATATTTACAAAGATTATAGCGTTGATCATACTTATGAGGTACATTCAATTTTCTTCCTATTAAGGGAAACCCCCAATACCTCTTTGCAGCGCTACTCCCGACTCTCTACTCCCGACTCCCGACTCCCGACTCCCGACTCCCTACTCCCTATTCCCATTAAGCCAGGACGAGGTACCTCACCTAATTAGTCAATGATGACGTTTAGGGTTTGGAGGCTGGGGTCGCTACAACCGGTAATTGAACCACCTAAGCTGAGAATTTTTTGGAGGTATTCAATAGTATTTGATTTGATTTGTTCTCCTGGCATTAGGGCTGGTATTCCTGGTGGATAGGGACAGATTAATTCGGCACTGATTCGGTTTATGGTTTCCGTTACTGGTAGGGTTTCGGTGGGAGCAAAGAAGGCTTCACGGGGGGAGAGTAAGGGTTGCAGGTTGCAGGTTGCAGAAGGCAGGTTACAGAAGGCAGGTTGCTCGGTGGAGGAATTGTCATGATTTTGGGCAAGTTTGGTGAAAGCTTGTACAAGTTGCTGAATATCTGTTTCGGTATTGCCTAGGCTAATGATAAAGGTTAAGTGGTGAAGTGTGGGTAACTCCGCTGTGACACCAAGCTGTTGATCAAGAATTTCATCGGCTTCAAATCCACTTAATCCTAATTCGGTCACTCTTACGGTTAAGCGAGTTGGGTCTAGGGCTTGGAATTTTAGGGGTTTTATCGGTTCTAAAACTGATAATCCTGGAAGAAGGCTGATTTTACTTCTGGCATCCTGGGCTAGCTGCAAGGTACGACTCATCAGTCGTTCTCCATGGAGTGCCATTTGTTGCCGTGCGGCATCTAGGGAAGCGAGTAGTAAATAACTGGGACTGGTGGATTGAACTAGTTGTAATGCTTTACTCAAGCGCTGAGCATCAATGCGATTGCCCTGAATGTGCAACATCGATGCTTGAGTCATGGCACCGAGTACTTTATGAGTTGATTGTACGGTTAAATCGGCTCCGGCTGATAGGGCATCCAGGGGTAAATCGGGATGGAAGGCAAAGTGAGGTCCATGGGCTTCATCCACCAGTAGGGGAATATTATGTTGGTGAACTATTTTTGCGATCGCTTTTATGTCACCACAGATTCCTTGATAGGTTGGATACACCATCATCACTGCTTTGGTGTCCGGATGTTCACTCAAGGCTTGGTTAACTGCACTTGGGGTGATGCTATAAACCAAGTCTGTTGATGGGTCGTACTCGGGGTTAATAAAGATCGGGATAGCACCACACAAGACTAATCCTGCGATCGCGGATTGGTGGATATTGCGCGGTAATAGGATTTTGTCCCCGGTATAACAGGTGGCTACTATAGCAGCCATCACCCCACAGGTGGAACCGTTGACTAGGAACCAAGTTTTGCTAGCACCAAAGGCTGCTGCTGCTAGGTCTTGGGCTTCTTGGATTACCCCTTCTGGAGCAAAAAGATTATCTAACTCCGGTAATTCTGGCAAATCAGCCCGAAATACTGATTGTCCCAGCAAATCCGCTAATGGCTCTGGTATTCCCTTGCCTTGTTTGTGTCCTGGTGTATAAAAGGCCGCATGGGGCTTGTGGGCTGATGCCCGCAGAGCATCTAATAAAGGTGTCTTTTCCTGAGAAGGTGGTCGATTGTTCACAAATTTTTCCCTCGGGATGGCTCTAGCATTTCAACCTACTAACGCTAATCCATCACCACGGGGTTCAGATGCCGCTACCAAAACCCCTGAGTGACGCCAAATTACTTGACCTTTACCAAAATTTATGCTATCTGCCATAACCTGAATGTCATGACCCATCTC
>NZ_JAAHFV010000337.1:0-6997 GCF_010672755.1 Moorena sp. SIO1F2 | reverse complement strand
GTTAGTAAGTGTGATTCCTGGTATGGAAACCTTAGTGGCTCCTAGCAAACTCTACTCTGCGTTAGCTGCTGGGGTTCCCGTGGCGGTAATTTGCTCTCGGGAAGCCTACTTAACTGAGCTGATCGCCGCTAGTTGAGTCTATTACCTTATATATATATGCTTCCCTTCTTCAGAGGCATTTTGCGATGCTCTGTAGGAGCCGCTGGGTGAACGCAAAAGCGAATATTATATGAACAACCAATCAGTCAACTTAACAGCTAAGAAGACTAACAGCAAGCTTACTATCCTATTTGATGGGGGGTCTCGTGGGAATCCTGGCATAGCTGGTGCTGCTGCTGTTATTAAACAACCGGGAGCTAAAACCATTAGCGTTAGTCAATTTTTTCCTCATGCTACCAACAATGAGGCCGAATATACCGGAGCCATTCTTGGGTTGGAGAAGGCTTTGGAAATCGGTGCTGGGCAGGTAGTCCTAAAAGGAGATTCTCAACTGGTTATCAATCAGCTTAAAGGTACCTGGAGAGTTAAAACACCCCACTTACGACCGTTATGGACAAAAGCTAAGTCACTTCTGAACCAGTTTGACTCTGTTCAATTAGAGTGGATTCCCCGAGCACAGAATTCAGAAGCCGATGCCGTTGCGAATCAGGCTATGGATCAACGCAAAGGGGTTAGCGCTGTAAGAAAGAAAGCAACTGAGTTGCCCAAGGTTCAACCTTCTTTACCAAAACTTGCTGATCAGTTCTCTGAGTTGCCCAAGGCTAAACCTGTACCAAAACTTGCTAACCAGATCTCTGAGCTGATTGCCCTCGGAAAAAATGCTAAATTTAAAGATTTTCTTAAGTTAAAAAGTGGTCGGGATGAGTTTACTAGCAAGCGATTCCCCACCCTAAAGGAAATGGTACCTAGTCCTGTTCAAGATGCGATCGCATCGGCTATGGCTGATGCCGATGAATCTACCTTAGCCAGGGTATACCGCTGGTATCTCAGAGGATTACCGGTAGACCTAGCAATTAGAAAAGTCCAGGTCGATTTAGAAGTATCTGAAAATATTATCCAGCGTCGTCAAAAAAATCAACAAACCTTTGAATTATAACACATGATTATCCCTCTAGCAATCCTAGGGAATTTGTAACAAGTAAAAACTTTGATCAACCCCTCAGTACTTAGTAATTAGGACTAGATTTATACAAAATGCGACTGGTTCAGAATTAGGATTGCGATCGCAACCGTGGCTTTTGCCTGTGATCTATATCATAGGCGGAAAGCAAAAGATGAGTTACTATTGTGGGTACCAGATTTGGGTAGCAGATGTGGGTACCAGAGTCACCTGGCCAGGTGTAGGGTTAAGCTCAAACCAAAAAAAATACTAAAGAGCTATTGTTGAGAGTTCCTCACAGGATAAATAAAAGCTATCTATAAGTGCTTCACTACAGTAGTAGAAGCTCAGAGCTAATCCAACAGGAGTTCAATAAATTGGTTACTCAGAAACGGTGACCCCAACTAGGGGATTTGACGATCTGGTGCTTGGGTAGGCAGAACAAAATGTCTTTCACCTTGCCATCTTTGATCTTGCCACTCGTCAAAGACTTTTTATTTATTGCAATAAATTGGTTAAGTCATGGAAGCACATCGATTACATCAAGCAATCAACTATCAAAATGTCATGGAAATCTTAGTGGCTCAGGAAATAGAGCTTCAAAAGTCTCGACTTTCCCCAAAGCTAGCTAAGTATATAAACCAGGTAGAAGTGGCTACCTACGCCCTCAATCGTTTACCACCTCTGTATGCTTCCTGTGAAGAGGGGAGGCGTCAGCAGCAGTTAAAGGGACACAAAAAACTAAGGCAGCAGATTACCACTACTGTGCGTCAAGCCTTTGCTGCGGTGCAACGAGACCCGATCAGGCTTTCTACACCAATTAGACCAGAAGAAGAAACTGAATCTCTAGCCGCTAAACTGGCTCTGCAAGAAATCCGGGAATTACTCAAAAATCAGGAAATAACATGGTATAACCTGGTCAGTATTGTCAGGCAAACCCTGATTCGAGCAACTCAGGTCAGAAAAAATCGGCAAAAAGAGCAGTCAAGAGACCCAATTTATGGTTGGAATGACTCTGGTTACCAGCTCTAACTTTGCGTTCGCGTAGCGTGACCTACGGTCAATCGCGTTTACAGCTTTACCTGTTAATAAGTTAACAGGTTTACCGGTTGATCAGTTGAAGGTTGACAAGTTGAAGGTTGACCGGTTGATAAGTTGAAGGTTGACAGGCTATAGTCTCCAAACCAGCGTTTTATATTTATTGATAACTTGTAGATATAAGGTACACAGGATTTTTTCCCTCTTACCTCCTCCCTGCTCCCTAAAACCCAAGACGAAACTACCTAACCCAATTTAAAACTGTTATAATGCTGCACTTTAACTATTCTACTGTGATCAATGCACCAGTTGACATAGTTTGGAACTTTCATGAGCGAGATGATATACTCGATCTGCTCACTCCACCCTGGCAACCAATCCAGGTGATCCGTCGTGAAGGAGGTTTAGGGATTGGAGCAGTTTCGGAATTTCGGATTTTTGTTGGTCTAATTCCCTTACAATGGAATGCTGTTCATACCGAGTATGAGCAATACCGACTCTTTAGTGATCAACAAAAAGAAGGACCCTTTGACTATTGGGTTCATCGCCATCAATTTATTCCAGAAGACCAGAAAACTCGGCTAACTGATTCCATTGAATTTGCTTTACCAGGAGGAGCGTTAGTGGAAGAAATGTTTGGTTGGTTAGTAACGCTGCAATTAGAGCAAATGTTTCGCTATCGCCATGAGGTAACCCAACGAGAATGTTCTAAGTTGGTGAATTGAAAGGTAAACATTTTATAAAAGTAGGGAACAGGGAACAGGGAACAGGGAACAGTAAATGTTGCGTAGGGTGCGTTAGTAACGCACCACCGGATCAAACAGCTTTTAGGAGATGCACCCGGCAATAGGCAATAGGCAATAGGCAAGAAAGTATATAGGGATTTTACCACTACCATTAATACAAATCTCCCCATCTCCCCATCTCCCCATCTCCCTATCTCCCCACACTAATCCCCTGTTTCATCTAACAACTTCTCCATCATTTCCTCTAATTCTTCCTGTGAATCCTTGGCGAATTGGACACTAGTAATAGTCCCCAAAACTCCCCCCGATGCTGTCAGGCTTGCTTCCGACACTTTGTTACTATAAAACAATCCGACACCAAATAAAGTCATCAACGCTGATGCAGCAGTTACACCAAGAGCAAGGTTGTAACTATGTCGTGCTTGTCGTAATAATTCCAGAATAATTTCTTCTTTGATATTACGGGAGTCATCGTTGTTTTGTGGCTTCTTATTAAAATTAAAGGGCATTGTTAGTCTCCTCAATCTTCTATCGTTTGCTGCTGATATTCGTATCCTATTCAGAGGAAACTATCTACGCCAAGGGCAAATGGGTTTAGTTGATGTTAGCCTTTGCCCTATTGCTGTAATCAGACTTACGAAGTTAGTCGGTTTTGCCCCCCTGCCCCCCAATTTTGGGGGGTAATCAAGTCAAAGTCCCCCAGAATTGGCGGATTTAGGGGGCGTTGCGTAAGTCCTGTGTAAAATAGATTAGGGCAAATAGGTTAATCAAGAAAAACCTATCTGCCCTAGTTGGTGAAATTCCCAGTAACCACGAGTTACATAACTCCCGACTCCCGACTCCCGACTCCCTACTCCCTACTCCCGACTCCCTACTCCCGACTCCCTACTCCCGACTCCCGACTCCCGACTCCCGACTCCCGACTCCCTAAAATCAAAATGCTCGAATCTGACAAAGTGCGATCGAGTCAGCAAGGTAAAGCCAGACTCAAACAAGCTTACAAAGACGCTAGACTAACTCAAGAGAAACTAGCACAGCAAGCCCGTGTCTCTGTGGATACCGTTAAGCGCTTGCTTGGCACTAAAGATTGTCCCCATGGAGTGGAACGATGGGCAGTTAGAAATATTTGTAACGTTCTAAAGATTAAACCAACTGATATCGTTGACAAAAAAGACTGGGAGCCTCAACAGCAGTTACCACCAGAGTTTGAACAACTTATTCAAGACAAAACTGACTTATTTTGCGGACGTCAGTTTGTCTTTAAGGCTATTGAACAATTCTTCAGCAACACTACTCATGGCTACTTTACTGTTATTGGTGATGCTGGGATGGGGAAAAGTGCCATTGCGGCTAAGTATGTATTAGACAATCCAGAAGCAATTTGCTTTTTTAATAGTCGTGCTGAGGGCATGAATCGTCCAGAATTATTCCTAAGGAAAATCCGTCAACAATTGACCACTCGTTACCAGTTGTCAGATGCTCAAGATGCTGATTTATCAGCGTTGTTGGCTAAGGTTAGGGAAAAATTATCTGCCGGTGAACGGTTGGTGATTGTTGTAGATGCCTTGGATGAAGTTGACCAAGAGGGAGCTGGAAATATTTTATATTTACCGACTATTTTGCCAGATGGTGTTTATTTTATCCTGACCAGAAGACCGTATAATCAGAATGAGAAAAGGCTGCGGTTATCCCCGAGTACACCAAGCCAAGAATTGGATTTAAGGGAAAAGTCTAAACAAAGCAATCAAGATGTAAAAGAGTATATTTGGCAATTGCTTAATCATAATAACTATAAACAGGGGTTGAGTCAGTGGATTAACCAGCAACGTGCCCTCTCTAACCAGGAATTTGTAGAACAAATTGCCGTAAAAAGCGAAAATAATTTTATGTATTTGCGCTGTGTGTTGCCAGCCATAGCCGATGGCTTTTATAATGATAAACCATTGAATGAATTACCCGTAGGGTTACAAGGCTATTACGAAAACCATTGGCAACTGATGGGGATGACAACCAAGCCTTTACCCAGGGCTAAAATTAAAATTGTTTATGTGATGTGTGCCTTACGTAGTGCAGCTTCTCGTAAAATAATTGCTAACTATTCTAAGCAAGATGAATTCACCGTGCAGGAAGTGCTTGATGGATGGCAGCAATTTTTACAGAAACAAGAAAGCTATCGACCACCACGTTATCGATTTTATCACGAAAGTTTCCGAGATTTTTTGCATCGACAGGATATTGTGCAAGCAGCAGGCGTGATGTTACCTAATATTATTACTGAAATTGCGGATAATATGACAGAAGGGCTGGAGTTATGAGTTTTGTAGGGTGTGTTAGGGGCGGTCGCCCTAATTTTCCGACTCTTCGTGCTTGGTTACGACAGCCAGCCCCGTAACGCACCACCGGATCAAAGATCAAACAGCATGCATTGAGATGCACCCCTTGAATTATGAGTAATCTTCGCAGTTGGTTAGGGCAAAAATCACCAGAGGAAATAGAGCATTTCTTGGGTGATATTCCCCGTTTATGGTTAGAAGGTGGTCAACTTAACAAATTATCTCGTTTGTTAAGTAATTATGAGTTTATAGAAGCCAAACTTAATCATCCTGAATTTGGCATCAAGGCACTGATTGAAGATTATGAGTTGATTAATGATATAGACTTAGCTCATCCAGACTACAGCGAGCAAACGATAAAATCACTGAAGTTAATTCAGGGAGCATTGCGACTATCAAAACATATATTAAGTCAAGATCAAAATCAATTAGCAGGGCAACTTTCAGGGCGTTTACTAGATTGTGATACCCTAGACATTCAACGATTATTACAACAGATACCGCAAACTGAAACTACTTGTTTGCGTAGCTTGACAGCTACGTTAAATCCTCCTACTGGACCCTTACTCTCTACCCTTAGTGGTCATGGTGACTCGGTAAATGCCGTTGCTGTCACACCAGATGGAACCATGGTAATTTCTGCTTCATCGGATCACACCGTTAAAGTGTGGGATTTGAATACAGGTGCAGAAGTCTTAACATTAACAGGTCATACTTCTCCAGTAAATGCTGTAGCGGTTACTCCTGATGGAACTAGGGTAATTTCTGGTGCCTCTGATAATACAGTTAGAGTCTGGAGTTTAGCAACAGGTAAAGAAATACAGAGATTTAACCGTCATAGTCTCCCTGTAGTTGCTTTAGCCGTTACTCCCGATGGCAAGAAAGTGGTTTCAGCATCAATTGCAAACTATGAATCTATGAAAGTCTGGGATTTGGAAACTGCTAAAGAAGAGTTAACCCTAATCGGTCATGGAGACTTAGTGAGAACTGTTGTTATCACCTCGGATAATCGCGTAATTTCTGGATCAGATGATGGAACTATCAAGGTTTGGAATTTAACAAATGGCAAAATGCTTTTCAGGAAGATACATGGGCAGAAAGATTTCCAGGGTCGTGTAAATTCGGAGCCAGTATATGCAATGGCAGTTAGTCGTGACGATAAGTGGCTAATTTCTGCTGGTTCTAGTCATAAGGCTACAAACATTATTATAATCTGGAATTTAGAAACGCGAACAAAAGCTTTCACCCTTGAAGATGATAACAATCCTATTAGTGCTCTTGATCTTACACCTGATGGTAAACAAGTAATTTCTGCTTCCTTCGATAATACTATTAAAGTTTGGAATATAAAATATCAAGAAAAAAAATTAACTTTTATTGGTCATGATTACTCAATCTATGATATAAAAGTAACACGAGATGGTAATAAGATTATTTCTGCTTCAAAAGATCAAACACTCAAGGTTTGGAATTTAGAATTCCAAGATCAACACATTCAAGTAATAGAAAATAAAAATTCAGTAAATGATGTTACCATTACTCCTGATGGCAAGCAAGTAATTTGTGTCTCAAAAAATAAAATCATAACAGTTTGGGATTTAGAACAAAAGAATATACTTTATGGTTTTTATAGCAATCACAACTCTAACTATAATCTTTTCATAAGAAAAAGTCAAATTTTTGAAAAATATCAAACGTTTAGCAACTCGTAATTTAATCTGATATCGTTGCTCAACATCTTGTTTAGTTTGCTGATTGGCCAGATGAGCTGCCACAATTAC
>NZ_JAAHFV010000336.1:0-7024 GCF_010672755.1 Moorena sp. SIO1F2 | reverse complement strand
CGGCAACTGATCATCCTACAAGATTTCCCTGACCCAGATGCTCTCTCTAGCGCTTGGGCTTACCAGCTGATTGCCCAGGAGTATAATATCCAATGCGATATTGTCTATGCTGGGACCCTCTCTCACCCGGTAACCGTTGTAGTCAAATCATCATTTTCAGTATCTCCATCCTGGTTATCAAATCCATCAAAATAACTGCATATGGTCTGCACTGATAGCTGATCATACTGTTGATTGCTAACCTGTTTCCGATAGAGCGCACCAAGTAAGTTCTGAAAATCCGTCATGGAATACCAATGTATTGGAGCAGTTCCTCGAAACTTATTAGACCAGTTTTGATTGGCGGCATACTCTACTGACCATTCCTCTCCTTCAAGCTCCACTATCCACTGAAAATTTCCATGGGGATTACAGCAATGATACTGGCGCGCCAACCCCTTGATGTCATCAAGCGTGCGTGGTTGTTCCTGTTCAAAATAATCCAGTAAAACCCTAATAATCGTTCCTTCAGTGTTTTTATTAGAAGGTTTGGTTTGATAATCAAACGTAATAGTTTGGTTCGTGGTGTCTACTATATACCTTGGTAGGTACTCTTGTTGCTTGCAAATAATAGATAGAGGTTTTTGGTCTGGTTTCCAGTCCCCACTTACACGATTGCGTAAAGCATAAGGAATTCCCAACAAGGTTTTAAGGGCATTACCTAAAGCACCCCGGGTTAGTTCTTTAACAAAAGCTTTACGTGAGGTGTACTGGTCTGTAGCAAAAATCTTAGGTATGAGTTCAACCGGAAATTGCGTGCGGTTGCTAACTTCCACTAAAAGCTGTTGATTAAAAAACTCTATCCTAACCTTTAAAATAGGTGTCTGTTTAGGATTCTGTCGCCAAACTGCTTCCTCCGCATCAAGAGCATTATCAATTAATTCTTTGATAATGTAAAAATCCCATTCATGTGCAGGACGACCTGTAATTCGGCCTAGGGCTTTGAAATCCACAAAATCAAATTCTCGATTAGAAGAAAACCCTTCATCCATGAGGCTATTTATCCTGGGTGTTACTGAATTGAAGCATGAAATTGAACCATGAATTTAGATACTCTGGTTTGGGTAAAGCCCCCGTTGGTTCTACAACTTTGGGGGGCTAGGGGATCGGAGCCTTATCCTGCGTACCTGTTCAATAAATTTTGATGTCTGGGTATAATTTCATTTTCTAGGGTCGTAAAATTAGGAAATTGATACATCCCCATTCCTCGAAGATCCAAGGGAACTTCTTTATTACTTCTATGCATCATCAAGAAAGGTTGGTTGAGTCCAATACTGATGCCAAGGGCTAAGAAGGTTGTAGCTGAACATTCTTCATCTACACGATAAATCGCAAAACGGGAAGTTTGAATAGACTCAACCAGTTGTTCTAATACAGTTTTGGCACCCCTTGCGGTTTCCAGCACTTGTTTTAAGGGCACAGCTTGTAAGTTAGGATAGGTGCTGCCTAGTGCATCGGTAATACTCCCTTCAAAGTCCTCATCCTCAATTAATCCACCCCCTGCAATCAAATACTGGGGTTGGCTACCAGCAGCTGGTAAATTAGCAATAAAATGCACTACCCCAAAGTCATACTCCTCAATTTGTCCAGCTAGCTCCCTACGCATCCTGCGAAATAAGCCACCATTAGTATAACGACTTAACGCCTCCAGTACAGGTGGAATCTTAGCCTCATGATGCTGTACTAGGAAAAATGGCGCTCCTAAACCAATGGCAATTCCCAATTCTAGGTAAACGTTTCTATCCTGGGATGGTGGCAGCAGGAACATACCGAAACGTGTAGTGTAAAGTTGATCGCAAATACCACACAGCCGAAAACCACCTAGCAACTTATCCCCGGAAAAGTAAGGCTGAATATCATCCTGACTGCCGCTAGCCTCAACTAAGGTATTAGTAAGGGTTTCGCGCCAGTCAGCCAATAGATCCGGGGTAAATCCGTGAGAAACAAAATACTCATTGGGCTTAGGAGATAATAAACGCCCCTTACACAATCCCATTTCAAATAAGGCCGGGATGGGCTGTAGTCGAGCTTGAATAACCTGCAAAGACTGTTGTTGGTTAACTAAGCCTACAGTATTTAATTGTTCAGTCAACCTAGCGGCTAGTTCTTGTTGTCCACTTTGGTAAGCAGCGTTTAAACTCTGAGAAGATAGTTGGTTTTGTTTTAATTCAGCGATATATTGCTGTATTCTCTGCTCGCTGGCACGCAGTTCACTAATTAACTTGTCGTTTTGGTTGAGTACCTCCAACAAAATAACCACTTGAGGAAGGCTCAGTTGTTCTCTTAACACGCGGCGATAGCACTCAATAAAGTCTTCTATTATCCGCTTGGAGTCTAAGTTGTATTGGTCAATCTGCTTCTTGGAATTTTCATGTCTTCCTACTTGTTTGTCAAAAGCTTCCTGAATTTTAAACCAATCAATAGCCCTGCGCTCTAGTATGTAGCCACTAATTTGCCCAGCTACTTCTGGGTCGAGGAAAAAATTATCAATACCAAGCAAATCTCGCTGAGGATATGTATTAAAGTAGAGGTCTAAAGCTTTATACAGACTTTCATGTAA
Organism: Moorena sp. SIO1F2; assembly: GCF_010672755.1. Lineage (NCBI taxonomy): Bacteria > Bacillati > Cyanobacteriota > Cyanophyceae > Coleofasciculales > Coleofasciculaceae > Moorena > Moorena sp. SIO1F2. The sequence goes on along the minus strand of NZ_JAAHFV010000336.1, from coordinate 4,425 downwards.
GCTATCATATAAAGTCGGCTCGCTTAATCCAGCCGACTTTAACACCTTTCCGACCAGAGTGCCTTCGAGAGACTGTGCGTGATATTTAAGGATATCACTAGCAAAATTGGTGAGAATACCAGCAGCTATTGGGGTAGCAGTAAACGGTTCTGGAATAAGCATAGTATGATTAACTAATCTTTAGTATTGGCAAGAGTTCATTATTTCACTACATTAGTCCGAGCCATTATTCCATAAATCAGGATAAATCATAATTATTTCTGCTGACCACTGCTTATAGCGTTTGTATTTGAGATTTAAAGCTGTCTGGTCTTTTTTTATTGTCCAATTAAACTCCGAATCTCTTACCCCTCTTGCCTTTTAACTCTTGCCTTTTGCTTTTTTTTTGCAATAAGTCTGTGTACAACCTAGATACAAACACTATATATACCAATCCGTGTAGGAATTGTGAGAATTTTTGTTCCCTTTTCCCTACTCCCGTCTTGATGCAAAGCGCGAGTGGGGGAAACTCCCAAGACCGCGCTGCCTCCCCAAGACCGCGCTGCATCGCTACTCCCTAATCCCTAATCCCTGCTCCCTAATCCCTGCTCCCTACTCCCTTTGCTATACTGCATTGATGTGGTTGCTATCTATTTTCATAATCTAGAGTACTGTTGTATGAAAACTGGCTACTAGTTTTTGGTTAACTAGTACCCATTTTCGAGAAACGAGTACTGATGTGTGACAAACGAGTACCCATTTCCCCTTAATCATTACTGTTGTCTAACAAACGAGTACTGATGTCTAACAAACAGGTACCCATTTCTCCTTAAACAGTACTGGTGTGTAACAAACGGGTACCCATTTCCCCTTAACCAGTACTAGTTTACGACAAACGAGTACTGATGTGTGAATCTTGAACACTAATATAGCGCTACGCGCAAGGCAAGAGGGATGCATGCAAAAGTTGACTACAACAGCTTTTGCTGCTTGTATCAATGTCAAACACCTTAATGCTTAGTGCTATAAATTCTCCCGTTTGTGCGATGCGCAAGCTACGCGAACGAGGTTTATTTTAAGCTGACAGCTGATGGCTGACAGCTGACGGCTTAATGCTTACCGACAGTTGTTAAGATCAAACTCATCATTCCGACAAAAATTGAGGTAATCTCATGTCACTTGCCAAACCCTCATTTAAAAAAGTTATTCTCCCTCATCCGGCCAAAGACACCCTGCCCACCATGTATGATTTACCCAGTGAAGAGCCAGAGGAGCCCGGTTTGCCTGACGAATTTCATCTTTGGCAACCACAACTGTGTAGTGAAACATTTCGCCCTCCCAACTATGAGAGCGAAAGGGTGTTTGTGGCCAGTGACTTGAACTTATATTATGACCCCAACCATACCGCTTGGTACAAACGACCGGATTGGTTTGCGGTAGTAGGGATTTCCCGACTCTACCAAGGACGAGAGCTGAGAATGAGTTATGTGATCTGGCAAGAAGAGGTCAGACCAATTGTGGCCATAGAATTGCTTTCTTTCAGTACCAAAGATCAAGACCTTGGTTACAGTGAACGAACGGGAGAAGCACCGACCAAATGGGAAGTGTACGAGCGAATTTTAGCCATTCCCTACTATGTCACCTTCGACCGAGTCAGCAATGAATTGCGAATTTTTAAGTTAGATGGCGGCAGCTATCAGCTCCAAACCATAGACAATGCCCAATTTTGGATCCCTGAGTTGCAATTGGGTATAGGGCTATGGCTTGGGCAATATCGGGGATTAAATCGGTTGTGGCTACGTTGGTATGATCAAGATGGGAATTGGATTCCCACTGAGGCTGAACGAACCGAACTTCAACGGCAACGAGCCGAACTTGAACGGCAACGAGCTGAACATGAACGCCAACAGAAGGAACTGGCTCAACAACGAGCTGAACAACTAGCAGAACGGTTACGACAGATGGGTATTAATCCCGATGAAATTTAACCCCTGTCTGAGTTTTTCTGAAAGCTATCAGCGAACAGCGATTAGCGCTACGCGCACGCTACGCGAACAGCGAACAGCGATTAGCGCTACGCGCACGCTACACCGAACAGCTAAAGGCTGACCGCTGACCGCTGACCGCTGACCGCTCAAGGATTATTGGGGATGTGATCGATTTGGGCGTAGCCACTGAAAACTAGCTTTTTCCCTTGGGTCTCTAGACGATTGATGCGCATAGTAACACCATCCAGGTTGAAGCGGTCTAGATCCACCATATTGTTCAAGATCTCATCCAGGGCTACTGTCAAAGTTCTAGATATCTCTTGTAACGACTCTGGTATTTCATTAGCTTGAAACTGGGAGTCTTTAAACAAAATCCGCCGTCGTCGCTCTACTCCGATGGTAGATGTCATACTAATCGGTACTATGCCGTAATTAGGTAGGTCAGCCTTAGCAAATAACCGTAGACCATTGTTCGGTTGCAGCTGCACTTGCACCTCAGTAAAGGAAACCGGAGCACCACCAGATAGTGCGGTTAACCCTGGTGTAGAAAGGTTTTCCAGCCGCTTTCTAACTAGTTGTGCTTTAAAGGATTGGTTGATGTCAGCTTCAGTAAGAATAACTTGAGCGATCGCTTGAGTAGGTTGTTTCAGAGAAATCTTACCCTGAAGCACTGAGCTGAAATCCAGAGAGACAGCATCGGTTTCAAAGGACATCTCCTCTGTCCGGAATTCCCGACGAATCACTAAACCACGGCCACTCATTTTGAAACTATCGATGCTACCTTGTAGCAATTTGCTAGAGGGAAAGCAGCGCACAGAAACATCTACCGATTCGCTTGTGGTAAACAGGTGGCGAATGGTCTTGCTGGCGACAGTATTCAGCAGCTGTTCACCCCAGTCGGTGCCAGAATTATTTGTACCGGTGAAGCCACCTAACATAACCATCTTGCATCCTGCGAGAGTTACTTCTATATTTGTAACAAAATGTGAAGAACTCAGCAATCGATCCTAGGGATGAAGGTTATTTGGTTATTCCCCATTGACATCCAGTCTCAGATAGGTTAGGGGGTTATTCACCTTTGGCATCCACTTTAGGGTAGGTTATTTGCTTGCTTATCAGTTAATCATTAATCAGCTGTAGTATCTCAAACCTGTTAGCTCCAGAGGTCTCGGTTGTGGGGCTTTGGTTGTAGGGCTAAAGGGGTCAGAAGCCAGTCTCAACCTTTATAGCATTTGTCATAGTTATCAGATCCATTCAATTTTCTTATCCCGTCTTGATGCAGTCGCTAAATACAACAAACCTACCCCTGTCAACTGCTCCCTACTCCCTGCTCCCTGCTCCCTGTTCCCATTAACCCACCGGCGTAAGTAGCTGACCCAATTAAGAACTGCTTTATAATCCTTGACCTAATTGTTTACTTTCGTAAAATGTAACTTAGTATAGTTAAGGCTTTATAATACTTGTAAAGGTTAGTCAAGAGCAAAAATTAAGCTAACGTTGCGGTCTGTAACGTAATTAATGGGATTTTTCGCATGAGTATCACCAATTCTCATTTACCGATTACCCCTTACTAAACTCAGTTACAGCAAAGACTCCAGGTCAATACAGCAACCAGAGCTTTTTTTGTTCTCCTACTTTGTCAGCACCCCGCTCGCCCATAGACGAGGCCATAACACCAATAGTTAATCCCACACCTCCGAAAGCGGGTAGGACCTAGGGCTAATCTTGCCCGAATAGCTAAAAAACTCCGTTAAAAACTTCTAGGTATACGATTATGAGCGATAGCACTGCAATCAATGAAAACGTTACCGCAGTTCAGCTAGCAGAAGCTCCAGAACAGGAAACCTCTGCCTTGGATGCAATTGCCCCTTTACCTGGAAACCGTCCCATTGCTCCTAGTGACCTTAATATTAGTGAAACACAAAGCATAATGGGACATCGACCAATTGATGCCAGTAATCTCCAGGTATTAGAAACTATATCTGTAATGGGAGACCGCCCCATCACCTCTAGCAACATTGAGGTACTCGGTATCATGAAGGTGTCTGGGGAGCGACCAATTGCTGCTAGTAATCTTCATCTTGATGAAATAGAGTACATCATGGGCAAGCGTCCCATCGCCCCAAATGATATTGATGCTGATCCACAGCTGATGGGTTATTTAGATTAAATTCAATCACCCGTCGATAAGCGCGATCGCGTAGCGTAGCCCTTCGGGCTAATCGCTCTGAGCAATTGTTTGTTCCAAAATTCCCCTGTTTTGAAACAGGGGAATTTTGGGTGTTTAGTAATAATGGAATGATTTGAATAGTTTTGTGGAACGCAATTTTTGAATTAAGAATTAAGAATTAAGAATTAAGAATTAAGAATTAAGAATTAAGAATTAAGAATTAAGAATTAAGAATTAAGAATTAAGAATTAAGAATTAAGAATTAAGAATTAAGAATTAAGAATTAAG
>NZ_JAAHFV010000335.1:0-7026 GCF_010672755.1 Moorena sp. SIO1F2 | reverse complement strand
TTTATTGCTTATGCTTTTATTCTATCACATCCGACGGAAAAGCCGTCCTAGAAGTACGGGGCGCGATTACCCAAACTTTTTGGTAAACACTATGACTATAGACGACCTTAGTAGAAGGGGCAATCTAGGAGAGTGCCACCATTGTGAATTATTAATCTCAGGCTATCACTTAAAAGGAAGGTCTGCAATTGGCTATAAGCCCTCTCTTGAAACATCCTTTAGTAAACTGCCCCGACCTAGCTAGCGCTTTAGGTCGGGGCTTTGTCCCAGATCAATTTTGCACAACCAGCTGTCACACGCACCTAGCACCGGCAACTCAAGAACTTTGGAACAAAAATGTCACTTTATCACCTTTCCCCAAGCTAATGCGATCGCCTGTTCTTAGCCGATGCCGATTGCCTGGTGCTAGAGAGGTGTGGTTGACATAAGTGCCATTGGAGCTGCCTACATCTTCAATATAGTAGGTATCCCCCTCAACTCTGATATCCGCGTGAATGCGAGAGACAATGTCTGAGTCAGGAAAACCAGAGACATCAATATCCGGTGGAATTTTATCATTGGGCTTACCCATATGAATCACTGATATATGCTGCGGTAACTCAATTGTTGTATTGGTTTGCATATGCAACAGTTGAGCTGAGATTACCTGCAACTGAGTTTGGGCACTACCTCTATCGGGTACAGGGGGCGGTGGTGGGTTCTCTAAGTCAGTTTCTGGTATTGATGGTGAGGGTGAGTTTTGGCTAGATTCTTCCTGAGAAAACCCTAAATTGCCAACGGTAGGCAGGGGCAATGGCAGGGTTTCTAAGTCAGGATTCTGCGGTTGAAATGCTTCTGAGTTGAGGGCTCGATTAACGACCGTAGCTGGCATAGCGGTGGTAGATTCAGCATCATCAGAACTGATAGGATTGGATGCTGGATCGGGGACTTGAGTATTCATAGCCATCGGTATAGGTTCAACAAGTGGGTCTGGGGATACCAAGTCGGGTATCTCTGGGGTAGAGTTTGACCCTGATTTCTCCCCTTTCTCCATATTGGCACCCACATTCAAGTGAAATCCACACTGACCACAGAAGCTGGCATCAGTCTGAACTGTTGCACCACAGTTAGGACAGCTGGTAGTGGAAGGTAAGGGAGTGTAGCAGGCTTCACATTGGGTAGCCCCTTCCGGATTTTGGTGATTGCAGTTAGGGCAAACAATCATAGAACTTTAATTTATTATTTTTAACAGCTATTATCTAGTTTCAGATAATGTGACGATCATACACTTCCCGATCGGGCAAGTGTAGGCTTAATGCACCTCTTAAGGCTACCAGAGCTTCTTTCTCCTTTGGAGACTCTGCGCGAACGAGGTACTATGATTTATAGAATTATCAATAACTGGATTTACTCATGGCGCGTTTTATTGTCAGGAACACTTCCTGCTCCGCTTGTAATAGACTTGATTGAAGTTACTGTTCGGTTCTTTTTGCTGGTATCTAATCGAGCAACCTTCTCGCTGATTAGACTACACTAGACTTGGACTATGATCCCGTGAAAATTAGACGTAATTCCTGTGCCCCATTCAACTACTGCTCGCCTATTGTAGAAGACCTGGAATTGGTGCGGGTTGAAGCTACAGTGGGAGCATATAAGGCAAAAGGCTTCCACACAAAAGGCTTCCAGGCAAGTCACCCTAATTAAGTATCAAAATCCCTAAAAATATAACATACTCCCGTGACAGCTCCCACACTGAACTCAAAGAGTCAGTGTGGGAAACAAGCGCCAATCCAGCTATTGCTTTGGAGGCGCTGGGCTTTTTGAACGGACTGCCCTCTATTGATGCAAAGCGCGAGTGGTTTGAAGTTACCGTAAGATAGGGTCGCCTTATTAAAAAACATTTAACCCTTTTCTGCATAACCTGCTAACTATAAAGGCTCCACTATCTAAGGTTTCGTCTCCGGGGGAAACCACGCCAATTGCTCATGGGGGGAACCCCCTAGACAGCACTGGCTACCCAAGACCGCGCTGCATCGCTGCCGCTCTGTTTTATTGGTCTTTTTTCTTAAGACTGTTGTGCTGACAAACCAGCATTTAAGGCCGTAGGCTACGCTACGGGAACGGCTTTGTTTATCAGTAAATATATTATAGCAATTCCATGCATACCCTGTGCAAAATTCATCCCACATCTCAATGCTACGCCATGAGTGTGGGATGAATTTTGCCGGAAGCTAAAACTATAATAGTTTCTCAGTAACTGGATAGAACTGTTTCCCACTTCATCGTTCACACTTGACACTTCCGCGCTTGTCAATGTTTGAACGCACCCCAGCTAAATTAAAAATTCTAGCTGGGGATTCTTATGCTAGGTTGGACTCAGATAGCTTCCATAAACTACTGAGCGTCACTGGCGTTCTCAGCGTGTGGGAGGAACTTCTGCCTTCCCAGACTAAGCGTAAATTTCGCGTTAGTGAGCACGGCATACCAATATCTAGCGCCGATGTTGTAAGACGCAGATAAGTCGGCGTTATAGCGCTTGCCGTTCTTGAATCTGGCGAGGGAATACTTTTTGTTGCTGCGGGAAATTAAGCCAGACCCATCAAACCCATAAGCACTGGTGTATTTAGCGTTAACCTTGACGACGTTCCCGCCTAACTCGCTCTTATTCTGGATGGCAAGTTCCACAATCCGGTCTTTACACCATTGGTGGAATCGTTGCTTTTGGAGAGAGCCGTGCTTACCCCCTTTTGCCTTCCAGTTTGACAAGTCCTCAAACACAATCACCCTCACTTGATGAGCGATTCCAAAGTCTATTACAGCTTTGGATACGACTTGAGCAATGTGTTCGTTGATCTGTTTGGACTTGCGATACAATCCCTTGCAGAACCCTTGAGGCAAATTCCTTTTGGTTATCTTACGGGTTTGCTTGGACTTAGTGGCAATACGCTGCTTGCGTTGGTCACGGCGGTCTATGTCTCTGGCGGGGGAAATAAATTTCCTCGCTTTTACAGTACCGTCCCGACTAACGATAGAGCAGGTCGCTGTGGTGTTAATTCCTAGGTCTACCGCACAAACCCAATCAGATTCCGGCAGTTCCTTAATTGCGATCTCGACGGGCATCGACAGATGAACGCTGCGGCCGTTAGCAATTAAGGAAGGGGACATCAGTTTGTTGTCTTGACCTAGATGGCGGCTTTTTCCCGACGAACGAACAGGAATAGCCAATAGCCATACCCAATCCTTACCGTTCCAAACCTTGAGGTCTACAGCGTTAAAATTAGCGTTATAGCGAATTTGTTGACCTTTGTACAAAGCTGGGTAGCTGTTACAGAAGGCAGTAAGCTTAGGGGACTTGTCATGTCGGTGCTTTCTGTTGCCTCGTTTCCAATCCTGCCAGCGAGTCACAAAGCTGCTAACAATCCCTAATGCGTCTTGGATGGCAGCCCGTCTTAGGTAGCTGGGAAACTTGCGAAACGATGGATGGTTATTGATGGCTTTTTTGAAGTACCAACCATATTTAGGATTGGGATTATCTGCGGTCTGGTGAACCAACTTCTCCAGCGTGTTCACCCGTTCTTTGGCAGTTAACCCCAACAGGGCAGACCAATTCCAATAGGCGATTAGTACCAAAGGTTTTAGGAAATGGCGGTACTCTTCCACCGTCAGAATAGCTAAATTACGCTGATGGCGAGTCAAAGACAGCGACCAGACATCAGTTCTGATCAACGACGCTGACTGCCACTTTTTGCGCTTAGTTCGCTTTTTAGCTGGCTTCCGGCTCATGGAGAAATACTTAACCAATACCAAATATATTTTAACTTGCTAAGATTTAGTTGTCAATTTAGTTGCCGATACCGCTCTATGGATTTCAGGAGACTCAAGACTCGCTCCAACTCGGCATTTCGGTTGCTCTATCACTTGGTACTAGTGACTAAGTTCAGAAACAATTCCCTAACAGGGGAGATGCTCGAACGCTTGGAAGACATTTTTAGGGCTACCCTAGCAAAATGGGATTGTGAACTGATTGAATTTGGGGGGGAGAGTAATCACGTCCACGTTTTGTTTGAAGCTATCCCCAGTATTGACTTGTCAAAGCTAGTAAATAACCTCAAAACTGTTTCCTCTCGACTAATGCGGAAAGAGTATGCAGCTCATCTAAAACGTTTTTACTGGTCAGAAAAACCGATGTTCTGGGGTGGCAGCTATGCTTTGATTTCAGTAGGAACACAAGCTCCATTACAAAAGCTGATTGCATATGTCCAGAATCAGGAAAAGCCAGAATAAGGATGCTGCGCTTTGTTTATTGGTTTCGCTAACCCCACCTAAATCAAAGATTCTAGGTGGGGACTGCGCTCAACATTTTGTTCAAATCTTCACCTGCTGATTGATCTAGAAGCCACCAAAGTTCTCCTTGGGGCTGGATCAACCGAGCTGGATAGGTTTGTGGATCAGCTTCGGGGGCAAATATTTGAGCTAGGGCTGCTCTTTTGCCAGCACCAGCAACCAGAAACATAACGCAGTTGGCATGGTTAATCAAGCTCGACGTAAAGGTGATTCGTGGTTGACCATCTTTGTTGCCAACTGTAACGAGTCGGTCTTTTACTTGCAGAGCCTCTGTATGGGGGAATAGGGAAGCAGTATGACCATCATCACCAATGCCTAACAAAATTACATCAAAGCCAGGAAACTCTCCTACTGGTATGCCAAAAAACTCATACAGTTGAGCTTGATGTTTTTCCGCATCAGCAGCGGGGCTAGAGCCGTCGGTGGGCATGGGGTGAATGTTAGCCTCTGGTATATCGACTTTGTATAACCAGGCAAGACGAGCCATCCTTTGATTACTATCGGGGTGCTCGGGACTAACATAGCGTTCATCACCCCAAAACACATGAATGTTATTCCAGGCAAGGTCAAAGGTAGCGATCGCTTCATATAAAGGCTTGGGGGTGCTACCGCCAGCAAGGGCAATCGTACACCGACCGTTAGCCTGGATTGCTCCTTGGATTTTAGTGAGGACAACATCAACAGCTCGCCTAATCAAAGCTTCTTTATCCGGTACAACTTCAACCACTTTGTTCATAAAACCTGTCTGCCGAGGAACACTACATCCACAAGACTACCTTTAATCAGCTAGTGCGATCGCTTTACCTGATTCAGGAAGAATACCAGAAATTATCCTAACACCTTGATTAGTGGTTAATGGTTAATGGTTAATGGTTAATGGTTAATGGCTAAGGCTCGTGACGCTCACCTAAAAGGTAGAGCGCGGGACTTCCCGTCTAAAACTTAACACCAGCAAAGGATGTTGGAGTTAGGATTCTCGATTGCCATAGGTTAATATGGGCAAAGCGCCAGGGTTGGCCTTCGTGCTCTTATATTGATCACTTATTGAGTACTACAAAAACTAGTAAGCCAGTAAGTTGAGGAGGGATTACTCAGTCAAGTCCCCAAGTTGATGATTAAGTTAATCTACTAATCGCGCTTCATAGCCCATGAATACTAATTCTGTTTATTCCTCGTTTACTGCTCTGACTCTTAAGGTTGTCGGGCTGATAATGATCGTTTCCTCTCTTTTGGATTACATAATTTTGGCAATTCCCCCACAGGGAGCTAGCCTGTTAAAGCCAGAGTGGCAGTTGAACTTTGCTACCCAAGTTGTTGACCGAGGCATTATCCCTATGGTCGGCATTGGGTTTTTATTTGCTGGATATTGGATTGCTCAAAGTGCTGCTACCGCTACCACAGAGCCAAAATCTTCGGTTCAAGATATCAGATTTTGGGTGCTGTGTCTGTCTAGTTTTCTAGGGTTGGTCTTTCTGCTAATGGTACCCCTACATCTCAATAACCTTCGTTTGCAAAGTTCCCAGGCTCTAGAACAAATTAACCAAAGAGCCAAGACCGCCGAAGTTCAACTGGAAAACCGCACTCAGCAAGTCACTGAACTTCTCAAAAGTCCTCAGGGTATAGCCCAGGTAGAAAAGAAACTCGCCGATTTAGACGCAGCCATTAAAAGTGGTAGGATTCCAGCACAACAGCTTGAGCAAGCCAAAGCTCAAGCTAACAGAGTTAGACAACAATTGCAGGCAATTAAGGAAAACCCTGATGTGCTCAATCAAGAAGTAGAGCAGAATATTAACCAAATCCGTAGTCAGAAACTTCAACTAGAGAAACGAGCCACCACTGAAGCTTTCAAACTGGGCATTAAAACTGGTCTGAGTAGCTTACTCCTAGCAATTGGCTATATTGCCATTGGCTGGACCGGATTGCGAGGGTTGGGAAGTACACCAGTAACCCGTCGTGGCCAAGCTTAGTAGGGTAGAGACTTTTAACCCTGACCAGATTTTTGATGATGATCCCCTTGACATGTTCTCGATCTATATCCTGACCTACAACGAAGAACTAGATATTGCTGCTTGTATCGAGTCAGCCAATCTCTCGGACGATGTGATTATCGTAGATTCAATCAGTAGCGATCGCACTGTAGAAATTGCTAGTCAGTATCCGGTGCGAGTTGTGCAGCACGCCTTTGAAAGTCACGGACGTCAGCGCACCTGGATGCTCAAGGAAGTCCCCACCAAGTACGAATGGGTCTATATCCTAGAAGCTGATGAACGCATGACCCCTGAGTTATTTGCCGAATGCCAGGGAGCAATACAACGACAGGAGCATGTGGCTTATTACGTTGCAGAGCGGGTCATGTTCATGAATCGGTGGATTCGCTACTCTACTCAGTATCCCCGTTACCAACTACGGCTGTTTCGTAAGGAAAAGGTTTGGTTTGATGATTATGGTCATACGGAACGGGAAGTATGTGATGGACCGACTGGTTTCATCAAAGAAACATATCCTCACTACACCAACAGTAAGGGATTTACCCGTTGGATTGATAAACACAATCGCTACTCTACCGACGAAGCTATCGAAACCTTGCGCCAGTTGGAGCAAGGAACTGTTGAGTGGGCAGACCTATTTTTTGGGCGTTCGGAAGTAGAAAGACGCCGTGCCCTCAAAAACTTGTCCTTACGCTTGCCCTGGCGACCTGTATGG
>NZ_JAAHFV010000334.1:0-7042 GCF_010672755.1 Moorena sp. SIO1F2 | reverse complement strand
AGGGAGTAGGGAGTAGGGAGTAGGGAGTAGGGAGTAGGGAGTAGGGAGTAGGGAGTAGGGAATAGGGAGTAGGGAGTAGGGAGTAGGGGTAAGAAAATTGACTTTACCTCATAAGTAGGAGAAACGCTCTAGTCAACTTTTAACTTTAGTAACTTATTAATAATTTAAGCGATCGCATCTTATTGAAGGTCAACCTTCAACCTACCCTACGGGAACGCCAAAGGCGAACAACCTTCAACCTACCCTACGGGAACGCCAAAGGCGAACAACCTTCAACCTTCAACCGACCCTACGGGAACGCCAAGGGCGAACAACCCTCCCTCAACCGACCCTAGGGGAACGCCAAGGGCGAACAGCCCTCAACCAAATTTGATAATCATGGCTTGCACCAGCTGAATAATTTCAAAGGTCACGAAGACGCTGAGAATAATTGTCACCAATTTATTCAGTATCGGTATGTTGCCATACCCAAACCAAGAAGCAACAAACTTGATTAACACCATACAAATGGCGCTAATGATTAAAAATTGCAGGATTGCCATAGTTTGATTCCCTGATTAACACGAAACGAGTCAGTAATTTAGTGTATTCCCTATTCAATAAGGATTACCCGAATTACAAGGAAAATTTTATAAAAATCTTAAGCAATCAATCAAAATTAATCCTAATGTGATCCATAGTATATTCCTCTACCATTGGTAGCAATAAAAACAAGTCCGAACTCCTGCTTACTCGCCTCCATCACACCAGGTCTATTGCCAATTGGTCGGGAGCGATCGCCCATCCGTGTCCACGTGCGTCCCATGTCAAGAGACTGGAATATTCCTGGTTCTTGGGCACGGCTTTTGGCTGACCTTCCTGAAGTCCCTCTAGCTTCCTGATTCCTAACCCCATTTCCGAGATTGGGAACATTTCCATCAATATTGCCATAAATATATAGTGCTGGAGTGTCGCTTCCCTGGGGTGCTTTACCAAAAGCAAATAGGTGAGCTCTGGTTACTGAAGGGACCTTAAGGAATGACTTACCACCATCGGTAGAGCGATAAAAACCCTTGCGGTCTAGACTCAGCCAAATTTCGCCCTTAACCCCTGGCACCGTTTTCAGGGAATGCCAACCTTCATTGCGAAGTGAATCATTGACAATTTGAAAGGATGAGCCGCCATCATTGGAACGATAGACTTTGCGTTTGGCATAGTAATAAAACGTGTTGCCATCTACAGGGTCTGCCGCTAAAGATTGAGACCAATTCCATGGACCACCCGGACCATTCGGTAATCCTGAAACCTTTTGCCAGGTCATCCCTCCATCCGTAGTGCGCAGGGGCTGACCTTGACTAACTGTCACAACAAATAAATTGGGGTTAGTAGCAGACATAGCCACCCGCATCGGCATCGTATTGTCTGGAAATGAGGCAAACTGTTGCCATGTCAGACCACCATCGGTGGAAGTAGCTCCAGTATAGGTTGAATTCCAGCGGTTACCACCAACCCGAACCATCTGCAAGGGTTTAGTTTCACAATAAGCAATACTATAGGTATCTTGGAATGACTTACCGGGCTCCCCCAGACCAAGTCGTTGAGACGGGTAAGTATCTAATCCTTGGTTATGGTAGAAACCATCCACATCCGCCACCCCACTTACCAGTATCGGACCACGGGGTGGTGAAACCAGAGTGAAGGGAACAACTTCCTCGTGTCCAGCGGCATAGTTAGTCCAAACAACGGGATTAGCATTAAGATCATCTGTCCGCCATACACCGTACCAATCCGTAAACCAAACTCTTCCCGGTACTTTCGGGTCAAACTCCATAGCTGCCATATGATTGGCAAAAAACTTCTTCGGCCACCAGGGAATAGTGTTGTTAGCAGAAGACTGCTGCTGTTTCCAGGTAGCGCCGCCATCCAGGGAACGGTAGAATTTAGTTTTTTGTGTGCGGTTGAGGGCAACTAAGATATCCTCAGGATTAGCAGGATTCACACTTACCGGACCAAAAATCCGATTAGATCCCCCTGGTTTCATAGTTTTCCAGACACCATTGCCATACTTGTGGACTCCAGGATTACTGGTACTGGTGACGTATAGGATGCTATTGTTTCCCACAGCCATACGATTGACTGTTTTTGGGCTACCAGCTACCTGAGTCCAGCTGACCCCAGAGTCAGTAGATTTGTAGATGCCATCTCCATAGGGAGAAGCATACACTAAGCCCGGTACCTGTTTATCAAAGACAATCGCTGTAATACCAATTTTGTTATCTGGTTTACCTGCAAAAGAGGTGACGTTTTCCCAGGTAGCACCAGCATCCGATGATTTCCAGAGTCCATCTTCTCTAGAGCCGAACAGGATAATATTGGAATTGAACGGATCAACAGCTAGTCTCTCTCCTAGCCATTTTTTCTTGTGGTTAGCCCCCATCTTGAGGTCTAGGTTCAACTTTGTCCAAGTTTGTCCTTTATCGGTAGATTTAAATAGTGTTCCTGGTTCAGCCCAGGGATATTTTCCAGCCGCAATATAGACAATAGTTGGATCATTCGGATCAACAGCCAGTGCTTCTCCTCCATAGTAATTACTCTGGGAGAGGGGAAAGTGTTCTGTAAGGGGAATCCAACGTTGCTTCGCCTCATCCCAACGATAGAAGCCACCAACATCAGTCCGAATATAAACTAAGTCTTGCTCCAGTGGATGGAGGTAAACACCAGTGACATAACCACCACCTCCGATCGCTACATTAGTTGTTCCGAGGCGAATGTTGGTCTGGTATTTCCGAGAGCTAACTACCTCAGCCTGTCCTGAATTGACTTTAACGATATCAGTGACCAATACAATTGACCCCAGCATCATCAAACTAGTCAGGATCATCAGTCCTAGAGTAACCCTTTGCCTAAACCAAAGGTTTGGTTGGGTAATAGCTCGAATCCGGTGATTGGGAATCCACTTACCCAGGTAAAGCCCAAGCGCAAAAATAAATAAGCCTAAAAGCACCCTGAGTGCGATCGCAAGCCAGTCAATCATATAAATAATAGATCAGCAACTTGGACAAGACTTACCCAGTCAATCTACTAGTAGGGTACTATAATAACCAACCGTACTATTTATAGCGATTTATAGGGTTTGTTGCCCAGTTTTTCCTAAGTCCTACAGAATGCTCCTGTGTTTTCTAGCGACCCCTAAGGCGTAGCAAAGAAATTCCAAGCAGAGTCTTCTTCACAGATTATCGTAAATTCCGTCTCACTGAGTGGAGCTAACCCCTGTAGCCAACTGTTAAGTTTAAAAATATTCAAACCACACTGGTTGACTAGCAAATCATACATCATACCTGGCGTTGTTTTATAATCAACCATGCCACTATGACCAAATTCAAATACTAGGTAAGGCTTGTGGGTTTTTAAGGTTCGGATAGCACCTTTGAAAACCTTAAAATCTGCTCCTTCTGCATCTACCTTAATGAAATTAACTTTGAAGTCAGGTTGAAGGATGTCATCAAGTGTTTGAGTTTTGATAGCAATGGATTCTGTTTGAGCATTGTTATAGCCCCAATAGCTGTAGTCTCTTTGTTTTAGACCACTGAGTGCTGGAGCATCAACAACATGCCAGAACGTGGTTTCTCCCTCTAAATCACTCAAGGCAATTTGCCTAACATGAACCTTTGAGAACCGTTTTTGCAGCCGAGTAGCCAGCCGGGGGAGCGGCTCGAAAGCATAGTGCTCACCGAGGGGAGCCAGTTGGCATATTTTTGTCAACACACTCCCCATGTTGCTACCCACATCGATACAGTTTGAGGATTTGTCTAAAATCCGCTTCATAATCTGATAGACATAGGTGTCATCTTGCCTGCTGGTCAGGATCTTTTGGCTGGGAGGCTTGATCAAATCAACAATACTTCTTGCCGCAGGCTCAAACGGTGTGCCAATCAATAACTCTTTCAGGTGAGTTTTTATGGTTAAAGGTAGATTCATTTTTTATTTTAGCCCCATATAAACCTCAGATTTTAGTTTATAGCAGAAACTAATGAGTGTTGAGGAGTTTTATATACAAATTTTTATAAAAGCTTTACAAAGTGTTTGTAAAGCACCCAGGGCCAACGCATCTAAATTCCAAAACCCTTATCCAGTAAGGATTTCATCAATTGATTAAAAACAGGACTAGATCGCTGAAATCCTCACCCCGCCAGCATGTACAAAAATAAGATGCGTTTGCCCTGGTCAAGCACCCTATTAAAAACTAAGCTTGCTCCTGAGAAATTCGGCGCTTTTGTGAAGCTCCTGTCGTTTTCAAAGCCACAGCTTCCATTTGCTGGTAAATAGTTTTAGGTAAAAGTCGGAGCAAATAAGCAGCAGCCCCGGTCAACAGAGTACGAAGCGGTTCCTCTAGCAAAATACGCCAGTAAGTCGCTAAAGCCTTATTAAACAATTCTGTTGCCATCAAGCCTTCGTTGATGCTGAGGGCACGTCGAGCACCAAACCGTAAATAATAGGCGCGGGCTGGGTTTTCACATTCAGCAATTACCTCTGGAGCATAGGCACGTGTTTTCTCAATCACCTTTTCTAGAGAGTTTATATGCTTGAGTATACTAGCTGAATGCCCTTGTGAATGAATACGATATAAAGTCAGCGCCTCTGGCAAACCTTCCATGTGCCAATCAGTTTTAATCGCCATGCGCAGCCAACATTCCACGTCTTCGATATTGTGCAATTCAGTATCAAAATAAGCATCCTCGGTAGCCTGCTCGTTTCGGGTTCGAATTGCTTCAAACACTTCTCGCCGAATCACTGGTGTTGAACCATTCCCAATGGGATTACGACACATGATATAATCTGTAGTTATATCTTTAGTTTTGGCTATTTGATAGATTCCTAACGGAGTTCCTGTTTCATCAATTAACGCAGAATAGCTAAAACTCACTCCTACATGGGGTGATGTTTCTAGATGCAAAACATGCTTTTCTAGCTTTTCTGGAACCCAGAGATCATCTCCATCTAAGAAAGCGATATACTCTCCTTGAGCATCGCGAATACCAGTGTTTCTTGCCGCTGATACTCCTTGGTTATCCTGACGAATAATTTTAATTCTAGGATCGTTAATTTGCTTACATATTTCGATACTGTTGTCAGGAGAGCCATCATCAATGAGTAGCAGCTCAAAATTTTTATAGGTTTGGGCGAGCACAGATTCTACTGTGGCTGCTATGTATTTTTCAACCTTATATACTGGAATAATTACCGATACTTTGTTCATAGTAGACTCAAACCTTGAAATTATTTAACCATGCTAGGAAGCAAAAGGTCAATAAAGATACGATCCAAAACTAGGGAAACGCTTATATAATAAGCTTATTTTATTATAGCGCTTTTTAAGCTAGTAAGGTACATTTTTTTTGCTTTTAGGGAGCAGGGACTGAGGCCGTGGCCCACGCGGGGCGCTTTCGTAGCAGAGAGCAGTAAAGTCGGAAGAGGAAAGAGGTAAAAAGTTTTGTGTACCTCATTAGGCTAAAAACCTCTATATAAGGTTTTTGAATTTTGAATTTTGAATTTTGAATTCCGCGAGCGGTACTAGTTTTGGACAAGAGGCTGTTTTTTAACATTTTTGAGCAGCTTAGAGACAAGCAATTCAATTTGAGCATATAAAGACTTCGGTAATAACCAAAGCATATAAGCGGCTATTAAGGTTAAGATTGTTCGCCGTGGCTGTTCTAGTAGGATAAGCCAGTGATTGGATAATGAGCGATGTATAAGTGTCACAGCATCTGAACCTACTTTAAGACGAACCGCACTCCTAGCCAAGTACCGCAATTGGTAAGCCCTAGAAATGTTTTCCCATCGGCTGGTCACTGTGGGAGCATAGGAACGGGTCTTTTCAATCATTTGTTCCAAGGACTCGAACTGTTTGAAGAGATTGGCTGACAACCCTTGTGTATTAATTCGATACAGGGTTAGTGCTTCAAGTATTCCCTCAATTTTCCAGTCAGTTTGAATAGCGATGCGAAGCCAACATTCAATATCTTCAGCACGACGGAAGTTTTCATCAAAGTAATAATCTTCTGTAGAGCCGTAAAGATTATCCTGATACTTAATTGTGTCAAATACTTCGCGACGAACTACAGCAGCCGAACCGTTCCCGATCGGACTCTCTTGAAACAAATCAGATATAGTAATATTAGTGAGCTTAGGCATTAGATAGGCACCCATAAAATTTCCAGCTTCATCAATCAAAGCAGAACGGCTAAAACTAATCCCGATATCTGGGAATTTTTCTAAGTGTTCAATATGTCTTTCCAGTTTCTGAGGCAACCACAAATCGTCTCCATCTAAAAACGCTAAATAATCTCCTTTGGCATGGCGAATTCCTGTATTACGCGCTCCAGCAAGTCCCCGATTATTTTGGTTAATAATCTTAATTCTGGTATCGGAGAATTGCCGACAAATGTTTACACTTTGATCGGGAGATTCATCGTCAATAATCAACAGTTCAAAGTTTTGATAAGTCTGGTTGAGAACTGACTGTACTGCGCTAGCAATATACTTTTCAACTCCGTATACTGGGATAATTATCGAAACAGTTTTCATAGGGTAAAATTTCTGAGGGTGTGACAGGTTTGCTATAAGTTTTATCTGGTCTAGATTTCGGTAATCAATTTACAAAACTTATCAACCAGATTTTTCTTAAACTTGGACGAAAAAATAATCAGGGATTGATTTATCAATAATTCCAACTATGCTTCTTTTGTATATGTATTGTTTTGTCTATGTATAGTTGAGAATTCACTGTAAGCTTAAACCTCAAGCTGGCAAGTACTTTGGGGCGCTGGTCGCCCCCGACATAAATTTTATTAGTTTTTGTTTTATAGTTTTATAGTTATCAATTTTTGTCTAATAATTTTTGTTTAATTGTATAATATATTTTCCGGTAGCATTGGTAGTATATACGACAGCTAGATAAGACAGTGAACGTCAAAATTAGGCAATTAAGCCATATCATGATTTTAAGATGCCATCCCTGTCAGCTTATAGAAAAGCGATAAAACCAGACTTTATAGAAGTAAGA
>NZ_JAAHFV010000333.1:0-7073 GCF_010672755.1 Moorena sp. SIO1F2 | reverse complement strand
GGGTAAAGACACTGCCAGCTTACCTGGTACAGAGAATAAACAGAGAGTAAATGTTCAAGGAGGTTTTTAGTAAACTATTATACCAAAATTTATTCTTTACTCGAAATACTTCCTTTGACCCTAACCGTTAAGGTTGGCTCGATTGAATTATACAGAGGTGCTAAATAACCATGAAAATCGCTCTATCCCCAGAATGGCCATTTTTGATTTCCCACCGACTAAACCATAAATCTGTGGCGTCTACACCTGAACGCCAATCCAACCTGGACATAGAGACAATGGTAAACCAGATGATTACCAGGGGTCAATTGAGCCGTCAAGAGTATTTACAGCTGACGAGTGCCTTCCTCTGCGATTACAATATAAGCGACGCAGAACGCCACCAGATTAATCGGATATTTGATAATGTTCAGACTGGTCGTGTGAAATTAGTTGATTGTCAAGTTAGTTGATTAGGGACGCACAGTGATAACCACCCACACTTTGCTATCTCGAAAGTGTGGGATGACAACCAAGCCTTTGTTATTAGCCGTTATTAGCCGTTATTAGCCTCAGGGTTTCCTTAAGACATCCATCTTGGTTGTGATTATCTCAGAAATACTACCTTACCCCAGACTAGATAAGCACTCCCCCGTGAGCATCCTGATGGATGGGACATTGTTTTAACTGTTGTCAAAGCGCATCTGACAGGCATTGAATCCCACGACCTCCTTACCGCTAGGACGTGGGGCTTGAAGCCAGAATAATTAAGAGGCATAATTAATCAGCTTGACTATTGCGTCACAATTAGGTTTAAGCATCACCAAATCAACTCTGGCATCTCCTAATGGGATTGCTATTTTACCGAATTTTGCGGAATTACAAGCTATCCCAGGGAATAATTTGGTAAAAGCAAAAATCTAGTAAGCGCGAGGTATTCAAGTGTCGCAATCCAAAGCAACTGTGCTAGTTACAGGGGGTGCCGGATATATTGGCTCCCATGCTGTATTAGCACTCTTGGAAGCTGGCTACGACGTGGTGGTTCTAGACAATTTAGTCTATGGTCATCGAGACATAGTCGAAGACGTTCTAAAGGTGAAGCTAATTGTCGGTGATACCAATGACCGGGTATTACTCGACAATCTTTTTAGTCACTATGATATCAGTGCAGTGATGCACTTTGCTGCCTATGCCTATGTAGGAGAGTCGGTAACTGACCCTGCTAAATATTACCGCAATAATGTCACCGGGACACTAACACTCCTGGAAGCTATGGTAGCAGCATCTATTAAGAAATTAGTCTTTTCCTCTACCTGTGCTACCTACGGGGTACCAAAAACTGTACCGATTCCAGAAGATCATCCCCAAAACCCAATTAATCCTTATGGGGCGAGTAAATTAATGGTAGAGCGGATTCTATCGGATTTCCATACCGCCTATGATTTAAAATCCGTAACCTTCCGCTATTTTAATGCCGCTGGTGCTGACCCAGAGGGTAGGCTAGGGGAAGATCACACTCCCGAAACCCACCTTATCCCCTTAGTGCTGCTCACTGCTTTAGGTAAACGGGAGTCCATCTCCATGTTTGGTACCGATTATCCCACAGCTGACGGAACTTGTATTCGGGACTATATTCACGTCAAAGATTTAGCCTCTGCTCATGTTTTGGGGTTGGACTATTTGTTAAAGGGTGGGGATAGTCAAATCTTTAACTTAGGCAATGGCAACGGCTTCTCAGTCAAAGAAGTCATTGAAGCAGCCAGATTTGTCACAAAACAAAACA
Source organism: Moorena sp. SIO1F2 (assembly GCF_010672755.1). Classification (NCBI taxonomy): domain Bacteria; kingdom Bacillati; phylum Cyanobacteriota; class Cyanophyceae; order Coleofasciculales; family Coleofasciculaceae; genus Moorena; species Moorena sp. SIO1F2. The sequence continues at coordinate 5,311 of NZ_JAAHFV010000333.1, read as the reverse complement.
TCAAAGCTATAGAATGCGATCGCCGTCCTGGTGATCCCCCCGCTTTGGTCGGTAGTAGTGACAAAGCCAGACAACTTCTGGGTTGGTATCCCCAATATTCCCATATCAACACCATCTTGTCCCACGCCTGGCAATGGCATCAGAAGCGCCATGGGGTCAAGGATAATGTCCTTAGGGTTCCCGTAGCATAAAGGATTAAGGATTAAGGATTAAGGATTAAGGATTAAGGATGTTCGCCTTAGGCGTCCCTTGTAGGGTATAATTAAGGATTAACTATAATCACCAATTCCAAGATCTAAAACTATGTAGTAGGGACATAGGGACAGGGTTACCGATTGGCCAGATCTAATGGTCAAGTTTTACTTACCTCTGTTCCCTGTGTTTCCCTTCTTCCCCTTCTGAACTATATTCTAAATTTCTATCTACCACACCCCTGAAACGTTCAACGCTTTAGGGGTTAGTGTCGTTCGTCGATTTTTTGTTTGATTAGATTAGGGTGTGGAAAGGGTGATAGTTGATCACACCTGAGATTATAGCACTTGAAACGGGAATTCTGATTCTATGCGCCATTTTCCATTTCCCTGATTAAAGTCTTTATCTAGCAAAGTGTCAATCACCCCACCTAAATCGAAAGGTAATGGTTGGTCTTCCTGAGATTTGACCCTTAGCACTAAGGGTTTAGCTGGTAAGCACTTCCGAATAGCTCCCGAGTTGAGATTATCGGACAATTCCATAATTATGAGGTAAATTCAATTTTGTTACCCCTACTCCCGACTCCCAGGGCGTGCGCTTGACCCGTAATTAAATTCGCCACGGGTCGCACCGCTCCCGACTCCCGACTCCCAACTCCCTCTTTAGTGACCATTAGTGCGTGGTAGTTGGGACATCTTGCTAAACCCGAGGGGACTAATCACTTTCACACGAGAGGTTGATCACCATGTATCGTGTACCAGTTTTATCAAAATCCGATGAACAAAAAAGTTTCCCTAGTTGTCAGTGACTTGTCCGGAGGTGGTGCTATCCGGGCATTTTTGCTCGGACAAGTCCTGAAAAAGCTCAACTATGCCATAGAGATTGTGGGATTTATGTTTGGGAAGGAGTTATATGCCACTCCTCCTTCTGGTTTTACCATTACTTCCGTCCCTGGTGGTAAATATCCTGGAGTCTTAACCGCTGCCCGAGACCTGTTAAAAAATATAGATGGCGATATTATCTATGCCGTAAAACCCAAACCCACCAGTTTTGGTCTGTCTGTGCTGAAAAAGTTTACTAGCCGTCGTCCAATCATCCTGGATATGGATGATTGGGAACTAAGTTGGTATGGTGGGGACCAATGGCAGTATCGTCCAACCCTTAAACAGTTCGGTAGGGATATTATTACCAAAGATGGTCAATTGAGATATCCAGACCATCCCCTGTATATCAAATGGCTAGAAAACTTCGTCAATTATGCTGATGCTATCACTATAGATACTCAGTTTCTCAAGGAACGCTTCGGTGGTGTCTATCTATCCAATGGTAAAGATACCGATCTGTTTGACCCCGAGCACTATGACCCAGAACACAGCCGGAAGCGTTATGGGTTATCGGAGTATCGGGTATTAATGTTTCCTGGTGCGCCACGACCCCACAAAGGAGTTGAAGATGTTTTAGTAGCGCTAGAGTATCTCAATCAGCCAGACTTAAGATTGGTGATTGTCGGAGGCAGTCCCTATGATGATTATGATCAACAACTCATCAAAAAATGGGGACGTTGGATTATTAAATTGCCCAGAACCCCAGTCGAAGAAATGCCAGAGGTCGTGTCAGCAGCTCATATTGTGGTGGTTCCCCAGCGAGATACTCTGGCGGCTAGAGCTCAGTTTCCCTTAAAATTGACAGATGGTATGGCAATGGCTAAGCCAGTGTTGTCTACCCGTGTTGGGGATATCCCAACAATTTTAGGTGATACCGGTTATTTGGTTGAGCCTAGTTCGCCACAACAACTAGCTGAGGGGATTCAACAGATATTTCAGAATCTAGATGCTGCCAATCATAAAGGACTTCAAGCCAGGGAGCTATGTGTGAAGTACCATAGTGTTGATGCCATGGCGGCAGTTATTGCAGATGTTATTGCTGATTTATAATCTGCTAAGCTGTTCAACATATAATTTTGCTCAGTAACTAACAGCTTTTTTGTTGACTGTTTATGCTTGAATGGAGCACAAGTAAGTCTTCCCCTTTACCAGGGTAAACGCATCTAATTTTTTTAATTATATATATAGTGTTTTTAAAATAAAATAAACACTATATGTGGAAAAGCCATTGTCAATAAGCACAATAAGGCCAGGTTTATTGAGAACTACCCTCGCTTTATTGACAAGATGCGTTTACCCTGTCCCCTATACCAACAGTCAACAGTCAACACTCAACAATAAAAAAACAGTAATCATGTCTCCTAATCGATTACTCCTTAGCTACGCACTACGCCATCCTATCTTGATTGTATTGACTGTCTTGCTGGGATTTTCCAGTGCCATGTTTAATAGTGTCGGTACAACGATAATTGTACCGTTAGTGCTGGAGTTTTTAGGTCAAAAGAAACTAGAGCTAAGCAAAGCCCCCCCTATCATTCAGAAAACCATGGCTCTTTTTGAGGGGTTTGAAGGGGGCGATCGCGTGCTGATAATGGTACTTGTAGTGCTCTTAGCTATTGTCCTGAAAAATGTAGCTAACTATGTCAATATCTTAGTGTCTACCCATTTATCCAAAAAATTAATTAATACCTTTCGTAAAGAAGGGATTAAATTACTCCTGGATCTGGATCTAGATTTTTATGCTAAGACCAAAATTGGTGATATTATAAATCGGATTAGTCAAGAAATTGGTCGAGCCGCTAATGCCATTAAAATTGCCATTCAATTATTTACGACGGTAATCACAATTTTTGTATTTGTATTTATTCTAATCTCGATTTCCTGGCAACTAACTATTGCAACAAGTATTTTATTATTGGGCGTATTCATTATTAATCAATTTTTTGTTAGGCGGTCTAAGCAATTTGGTAAAATTCTATCAGAAAAATCCAGAAAATATTCAGGATCATTACTGGAAATATTAACGGGAATTCGGTTAATAAAATCAGTGAGTAATGAACAAGATGAATATCAACGGATTGAAAAAGTTATTGATGAACGGGAACAGGCTGAATTTCAATCCCAGGCTAATTTTGCGGCAATTAACCCCATTAATGAAGTCTCGGGAATATTGGCAATTTTAGCCATCGTCTTTGTGGGCAAAAATCTCCTGTTGCAAGATAGTTCAGCAGAAGAACTGGAAGCGATCTCTACTGTTTTGGGGATTTATTTATTCTTACTATTCCGTTTGTTACCAGTAATCAGTCAGTTGAATGGGCAAAGAAGTCGGTTTGCTAATGTGTCTGCTAGTACAGCAATCGTGGCTGATTTTTTGCAGCGAGACAACAAACCGATTATGACCAATGGCAAAAATATCTACACGAAGCTATCCCAAGAAATTCGCATAGAAAATCTATCGTTTGCCTATCCTGGTCATGAGGATTTGGTACTCAATGGCGTGAATTTGTCGATTCCCAAAGGCACTACTATGGCATTAGTGGGTGCTTCCGGTGCCGGTAAGTCAACTTTGGCAGATTTGTTGCCACGATTTTATGACCCAGTTGAAGGACGAATCACTATCGATGGCACAGATTTGAAGGAGTACGATATTCGTTCCCTCAGACAAGCTATGGGGGTTGTCAGTCAGGATACGTTTTTATTTAATAATTCCGTGCGCAACAATATTGCTTATGGAATGAAAGATGTTACCGAGGCAGATATTATGGCAGCAGCGAAACGAGCTAATGCCTATGAATTTATCATTGAATTACCCGACGGGTTTGATACCAAAGTAGGCGATCGCGGTGTACTCTTATCCGGTGGACAACGCCAACGCATGGCCATTGCCCGGGCGCTGCTGCGCAATCCAGATATTTTAATTTTAGATGAAGCAACCAGTGCCTTAGATACGGTTTCCGAACGGCTAGTACAACAAGCTATTGATGAACTCTGTCGCGATCGCACAACGGTAGTGATTGCTCACCGACTGTCCACGATCCAAAAAGCTGATCAAATCGTGGTTATGGACAAAGGGCAAGTGGTTGAGATTGGCACCCATCAGGAACTGCTTAACAAGGAGGGTTACTACTCTCGTTTGTACAAGATGCAGTTTGAGCACAATAGCAATGGAGAGGTTAAAAATGTGGTCAAAAAGGAGTTAGTCAATACCTCCCATGAAGTGCGAACTCACCTGACCCCAATGATTGTTTGCTTGCAGTTAGTGGTGAATGACCTAGTTGATAGCTCTCAGGAACGTCAGGAATTAACTGAAGAAGCCTATCACTCAGCAGTTCGTCTGCTTAAAACCTTGGAGTCTTTAGAAGAAAGCTCAACTATAAAATCAATAGCCTGATTTGTGATCCCTTTTATCTAAAATCCCTAAAAGGGATGCAACATAGGATTGTGGGGTTATTGGTAATCGGTAAGCGGTCATTGGTAATCGGTAATCGTACTCCAGTTAACAATTGTAAGCATTCAGCTATCAGCGATCAGCTGAATGCTTAGTAGATAATTAATCATCATTTGTACTAATCGAGCCAATCCAGATCTCGAAGTCATAACCCTCTGCACGCTGGTCAACTCGCTTACCAATCACCCTCACCTTGCGATTAACAAATCGATCCAATATTTCTTCTTCACGACTGCTGACGTAGACACTCAGGGTTTCTGTTTGAGTTTCAAGCTTGAAGGGCATATCTCGTGTATTGGGACCAACCCGAACAGGGGATGATTGCAAAACTCCTGTTAAAGTTATCTCAGGTTCTGGTCGTTCACGATAAAAGGGTTTGTCCGCAAAAATTGTTAAAGTCTGTCTGTTGTTATCCATACTCGCTTGGGTGAGGAAGAGAGCCTCAGGTTTGACCAATCGCCTGTACCAAGGTGATACTGGTAATACTCTCAATGGTGTAGTTGAAGGTTTCCAGACGGTTGCCAAACCGTCTGGAGTGGTTTTGCCCAGTTCACATCCAAGACAACTAGCGCCCAGGAAGATGATTGCTATGAGTAGGATCCGATAATTTGTTTGCATAACATTTATCTTCCTGTGTACTATAAGCTAGTACTATGTGCTAGTTACGGATTAGTTACAGATTAGTTACGGATGTGGGATGCCCAGTAAACCACCTGGGAGCCTGTGGGGACATTAAATCCACGAATCCGAATCTTCCAAGTACCAGGTGTCAGACTACCGGAAACCC
>NZ_JAAHFV010000332.1:0-7073 GCF_010672755.1 Moorena sp. SIO1F2 | reverse complement strand
TCCTGATAGCTGATCATACTAGATAGTAAGATCAGCTATCAGGGTTGTAATTGGGGTAACAACAACTTGTCTAGCCAAGCCATAACAACTAGCTATATTTTTAAGATTATTTACTTTGAGTATAGTTTATTTGATAATAGTATACCACAATCCTGAACAAGAGGAACCAACTAGAGACAATTTTAATCTAATCTTTTATTCTTTCATCAGAGAAAATAACCCCTTTCCAAAGAGGTCATGAACACTAAGGCTGATTTCTGATCACATCAAAAAATCCTGGAGCCCTTTCCTACTATTCTCTTTTAGCTGTTTTCTGTTCCCTGTTAGAGCAATCCTCTGTTTACATCTCATTTGAAAAACCTAATTTCCCCGAAACAATCGATAAATTTTAAGAGTTATGAATTGACAAAAAAGCCAAAGTGTGCATAAAGCGGTTTTCTATTCGGTTAGGTACAAAGTCCTGGGTTTTTAGGGAGCAGGGAGCAGGGAGCAGGGAGCAGTGAAGAGGCAAGAGTTAGTATTTCGACAATGCAATAGTTTTTGATAACCCTCTTAACTTAAGACCCCCACAATACCTATAAACTCCATATATCCCACCAGATGAGAAATTGCGACAATGCAATAGTTTTTCCCACCTTTTTATAGTATTAATATTATTTACCCTATAAACTCCATACATCCCACCAGATGAGAAATTGCGACAATGCAATAGTTTTTATAGCACCCTTTTATATTTTTTAACTTACTACACCCAATACACCCATATCCTCTGGCTGTAAATTGCGACAATGCAATAGTTTTACCATACCCTTGCCTTTTCATAAAAAGTGTGTTAAAATAACAATATCGTTAAAGCAATGGTTTACTCCCCATGATGATTTCCACTGCACAAGCCGCTGAATTACTCGGTGTTTCTGCCACTCGCGTCCGTTACCTTCTGGGCAAAGGCAGAGTTAAAGGCGCTTATAAGGTGGGCAGAACTTGGGTGATTCCGTTGTTTGATGGTATGCCGGTGGTCACCCCTGGCACTCGCGGACCAAAACGGAACTGGTCAAAGCGTACAAATTACACTAAGGCTGTGATCCACGTTAATCAGAAAGTCATTCGCCAAAATCTCAAGACCGGGGAGCGTAATCCTGTGATTACGGTGAAGCGAGGCTCTAAAAATGTTTACGGTCATACGGTGGAGGTCAATGGCCCTTGTCGGGTGATGTACCGTCCGGACAATCCACTAGATTGTGGAGCACGGGTGTGGATTGAGACGATTTCTGATTTTGAAGTGATTTCAGCGTGATGGGGAATTTGCCTTGGCGTAGCTTGGCCTACCGCCAATTCCATTAAAATCGAATCAACTACAAGCTGCCTTATCATTGATGAGCGAAACTTTAGCGATCGCGTTTTTTAGATGAGCGAGACAGTAGCGATCGCGTTTTTTAGATGAGCGAGACTTTAGCGATCGCGTTTTTTAGATGACCGAGATTTTAGCGATCGCGTTTTTTAGATGAGCGAGACAGTAGCGATCGCGTTTTTTAGATGAGCGAGACTTTAGCGATCGCGTTTTTTAGATGACCGAGATTTTAGCGATCGCGTTTTTTAGATGACCGAGATTTTAGCGATCGCGTTTTTTAGATGACCGAGATTTTAGCGATCGCGTTTTTTAGCAATTGTATTTTTTTGGTTCCACAAGAAGTATGGACAACTTAGTCATTACATTACTAAACTGTTGTCCATTTATATTGGATATTATTCAGTGAGAAGCAAAACGAAGCAAAACCGTCAAACCCTATCCCTCTGCTCCCTGTTCCCTATTCCCTGCTCCCTACTCCCTTGCTGTCATAACCAGCTTAGCCACTCAGCAACGCTTCCACAAATTCATAACTAGAGAAAGGCCGCAAATCTTCAATCCCTTCCCCTGCACCAATAAACCGAATCGGTAAGCCTAGTTCCCGCACTACTGCTAAAGCGACACCACCTTTGGCACTTCCATCCAATTTTGTCAATACCACTCCACTCAGTTTTGCCGCCTCTGAGAAGACTTGTGCTTGACGTAAACCATTTTGACCTAAGGTAGCATCCAGCACTAGCAACGATTCAACTTTGGCATCTGGGGCTTTTTTAGCGACAATTCGTCGAATTTTCGCTAATTCCTCCATTAGATTTTTCTTATTTTGCAATCGTCCTGCTGTATCCACCAACAGTAATTCCGTATTTCTAGATTGGGCAGCACTAATGCCATCAAACACAACAGCAGCTGGATCAGTATTCTTACCAGGATTAGCAATCACTTCAGTACCACTGCGCTCTCCCCAAACCTTAACTTGTTCCACAGCCGCAGCTCGAAAGGTATCTGCTGCTGCAATTAAACAACGGTAGCCTGACTTCTGACCTAAGTTAGCGAGTTTACCAATAGTAGTAGTTTTGCCAGCACCATTGACTCCAGTCATCAGCCAGATATTCAAGGTATCGTTTTCTGGAGCAAAGATCCGGCTGTAATTGTTACTGTAAGGTTGCTCTAGCAAATCTCTGATGATTTGTTTGAGATATGCGATCGCTTTTTCTGCTGGTAGAGACTCCTCCCGCAACTTAGCTTGTAGAGTATCAATAATATAGTCAGTCGCCTCAACTCCTACATCTGCTTGTAACAGCAGCGCCTCAATCTCCATTACCGCGTCTTGATTCAACGGGCCTTGACCCACAATCGCCTTTATTTGGTTAATCAAGCCACGACGAGTTTTGCCCAATCCCTGGCGCAGTTGCTTGAGCCAGCTAATTTCCTCGATGGAGATATCCTCAGGACTTCTTCCTTGAGATGCCAACACTTCTGCTGACCACAAGAACCCATCATCAAAGGCCAGACCCAGCATATCTTGATCTATCTCTGCTTCCCCTTCATCCTCGATCACAGTTGCCACTTCGGGTTCCGGTTCAGGGGTTTCAATAGCTGTTTCCTTAAGACGTTCCAGTCGTGCTAGTCGGTTAGTGCTTGCTCGACGGGCCCAACTGGGGCCAGAAGCAGGCGTTTCTTCCTCTGTTGTCTCAGCTGATGGAGCTATATCAGTTGTCAAGGCATCTGATTCAGGGATTGGTTTATTCTCAACCAAGGTCATACCTATAGATGAGTCATGATTAGACTTAACTGAATCCGATGGTTTTGATATTACCTCTTCTACCATCTGATCAGAAGATTGCTCGGTTACTGGTTCAACCGTTTCAGCAGTATCTACCGAAGCTTCACTAACCGTAGACTCTTCTACTTGTGATTGTGCTTGTGATTGTGCTTGTGATTGTGCTTGTGATTGTGCTTGTGATTCTTCTTCAACAGCTATCTGACCTATCTCAGCCGCAACTGTCGTGTCAGTTTCCTCAGACCCTTCGGATGTTTCAGCCGCTGGAGATTCAGTCTCTTGTGATTCTTGAGGTTTTTCCGCCGTAGCCGTTGCTGCTGGCTGAGCCGTTGTATCATCTACTGGCTTACTTTCAGTAGTGTCTGTCTCTGGAGATTGATCTACTTGTTGCTTTTGAACATTTTTGTAGGCAGCTTTTGCCCAACTCAGGTAATCCTCAGCTGCTGCTGAGGATGACTCTTGGACAGATTTAGAATCAGCTTGGTCTATTGGTTGTTGCTCTGTTGCCTTTTGTTCCGATTCTACTTGAGATGTATCAGAGTCCTTTTTCTCAGCAGACCCTGCGCTAGCATCAGACTTTCGGTGGAACCAATTAAAGACCATTACCCTTACTTGACTATGGCGTCAATTAACTATATATATTCAATATTTGATTTAGGTTTTGAGTGCTTAGCCCTAGGCTAATCCCCAAGCGTTTGTCTTAATTTTATCGATATTTGAGTTAATATTATTAATTTTCTAATATAGTCTTGCCTATTAGCCGAATTTTATTCTATTCCCGATACTCCTCATCTCTACGGTAGTGCTACACAAGTAGTGATTTTAGCTCCCGTTACCTTGACCAGACCCTAGCCAAATCACTACATCTTTACCACTACCCTCTCTACTCCCTACTCCCTACTCCCTACTACCTACTCCCTACTCCCTACTCCCTACTCCCTACTCCCTCCGCTATTGTGTTAGAGCTTGAGTTTTAATCAACTCATTGGCACGACGCAAAACACCATTAATAAAACGGTGTCCCTCTTCATCACTGTAGCGTTTAGCCAGTTCCACTGCTTCATTAATTGCGACTCGGTCTGGGATACCTAAAAACGAAATTTCCGCCACAGCCATGCGCAGAATATCCCGGTCAATACGAGGTAAGCGCTTCAGTTGCCAATCTTTAAGGGCTTGGTTCAACATCTGATCAATCTCAAGCTGTCTACGACTGACAGCTTTGAGAATTTCTAGGGTATAGCTACGGACTTCAACCGTATTAGACAACTGGACAATTTCGGGAATCTCTACCGCACTTCCCAAGTGATTGATCGCTTTCTCAGTTAACTCAATTGCATCCGTTACCATTGCTCTAGCACTACGTACATCAGTAGCACGAGTTTCACTTTCAAGAATGCGATCGCTACCCCGTTTCAATTCAGCCGCCGCCGTTTCTAAAGCCTCTTGAATTTCTCCAGTCAGGGTACGAATAGCCGCCAGCACCAGATTATTCAGTTGTTGTGTATCCAACCGCTCTGGTGAGTTGGGCATCTGAGAGATGCTCAAAAGAGCCAGTTCACGGGCAATTCTGCGAGGTTGCATTTTTTGTCCTTAGCTAATTTTGTCCTTTTACCCAAAAAGATTAGGTTTCTTCTGTTGGCAAAACCTGCTGTATCATCTCAGGCAATGGTTCTTCCAATGGTTGCTTTTCAGGAGGCTGCTGTAGGTTAATTGGGATTCCCGGGTTATCTGGGCTAACAATTCCACCTGAGAGCAATACTTTAAAGGCATCTTCGATGGACATCGAAAGATTAATGACGTCCTGTTCAGGAACCATAGCATACCAGCCACTGGTGGGATTAGGAGTAGTAGGTATGAAAACGCTCAACATCGGGCGATTCATGTGGGATTGGAGTTGTGCACTGACAACACCTGTGACGAAAGCGATCGCCCAGACTCCTTGGCGAGGATACTCTACCAAAATCACCCGACTAAACTTAGTTTTAGAATCCTGTAAAAGGGTTTCCAAAATCTGTTTAAGGGTTTTGTATACTGAGCCAGCTAAGGGAATCGCCTGCAATATTTTCTCACCCAAATCTAGCAACCACCGTCCAACAATGTTGCGTGCCATTAAGCCAATCAGCATAATAAATAGTAGTGGGACTGTCAGTCCCACTGCTAAATTAAGCAAATTTACTAAGATGGGGTGGAGATTATCAAAAGGGTTAATTTGTTTGGGAATTCTAGTTAAAAAATTTATCACCCAGTTGGCGATTGTAATCGTCAGCCAGATTGTGGTAGCCAGGGGAATTACCACTAGAATCCCCGCAATTAGGTCATTTTTTAGATCCTGCTTCAAGCCCTCGAACACAGAGCACAGATTCTCCTTTTTATAACTGAATAAAATTTTTGACTAGCCACCTCAATTCCCTACTACTCTTCCAACTTTTTATGTAAGCATTCAGCCTAATGCCGTCAGCGTATTTTATTCATCAGCCGTCAGCGTATTTTATTCAAAAGCTGTTCGGTGTAGAGTGCGCTATGGGCATAAACTGTTCCGGTACCGTTGCTACAGGCCTTTTGGCTGATACGCGACACGCTAATAGCTGATACGCGACACGCTGATAGCTGATAGCTTACCTTGTTATAGCCACTTTTTTTGGAGTGGGTGAAAAAATGCCAAGGTGGATATAGCCGTTATAGACTAGTATACCTCAGTTCGTTCTAATCAATTTACTCGCCTATGAGAATGAGACAGGATATAGAATTCAGTTTTCATCATAATAATTCAGCTATGTTAGTGGGACTATACAGAACGATTATTAGATTCTTTCGAGGATTTCAAGGGAAAAATTCCTTGACAATCAATTAATCTGACTCGAATATCCTGACTTTAGACTCCTCAATGGTCGGATAGTTGGTTATATTGCGCATAGGCGCACGCTACAGACACTAATTTTAAAGTAGGTGGAGTAGGAGTAAAGCGAGGTTGCTTTCACCCATGGTAAGCTATATCATAGGGAAAACCTAAGCTGCACCCATTAACTGTTCTCAATAGTTAACCCTAGGCATGGCGACCCATGGCTAACATTCTCCCTCCTGATCTTTTTTGGTTTTGGAGAATAAATACTTTAAAGGTAAGTTTTAACAGTGGAATTACACCTGTTTTCCCTTGCCGTTCTAGAGTTTGGAGCTGGCTTTAGCTACTCCAAATCTTGTTTCTAGATACTGCCACAAAACGGTAGCCCGTTTGCATCAATCTAGAAGACCACTTCCAAAGTCTGGCGCTAGTTAATGCTTTACAAGATGAAGAAGACATTAGGGCGTTATACCCATGACTAGATTTTAACCAGCACTAGCTATAGGGTTATTACTGGCATGAACTAACATCAGACCAGCTTTTTCCCTTTGACCAGACTAATCGGTATTATTGTTTACATATTACCAGAGATAGATTAACAAAGATAGAGAATCGGAATTGACACTCCTCGGTGATTAGACGCGGGGATTGCTGCTACCCAGTTTTACTATGAAATGTTAGATTTATCAGTTAGTTAGCAAATTCAGTTAGTTAGCCAATGGTATAGTAATCTCTTTGATTCTACCCTAATCTGACATCAAGACTACTAGGATGACGATGAAGTGACCTGGGTAGCATCAGAGTCTTTTGAGCCTTGGGAAGTTGAGGGCATGACACGGCTACAGGGAGGGTGCATGGGATGCTTGAGTTCCCAAAGTTTGACCAATATCAGATACTCATAAAATGCTTGTAAGGTACACCAGGTAAACCCGGCTTGACCATCCAGGAAGCCTCCCAGTAGGAAATACATGTATATAAAACGCCATACAGGTCGCCAGGGCAAGCGTAAGGACAAGTTTTTGAGGGCACGGCGTCTTTCTACTTCCGAACGCCCAAAAAATAGGTCTGCCCACTCAACAGTTCCTTGCTCCAACTGGCGCAAGGTTTCG
>NZ_JAAHFV010000331.1:0-7143 GCF_010672755.1 Moorena sp. SIO1F2 | reverse complement strand
ATAAGTTCAGTAGCTGCTTCGGTTTTGAATACTGGGAAGTAGCGCTGGTGAGACACCATCTCTGTGGTGACCACTTCTTGAGGTAAATTCAAGAATTCTGAGGAAAATTTACCCACTACTGCTGTCGGCCATTCCACTAAATTAGTGACTTCTTCCCATAACTCAGGGTACAGAGGGGTATAACCACCTAACTGTTTAGCCGCTGATTCTACTTGTGATTTGATTGTCTCGCGACGTGTTTCAGGCTTAACCTCTACATAACCATTGCGCAAACAGGACTGATAATCTGTAGCTTGGGGAATCTCTACCGGTTTGGGAGACAAGATCCGATGACCACTGGAAATGCGATCGCTTTTTATAATCTCGGCATTATTATCTAACTCTACCGGTAGCACTACATCATCTAAAAGTGTGACTAGCCAGCGAATGGGACGGGGAAACTTTAAATCTCCATTCGCCCAGCGCATGAACCGTCTCCCTTCCAATCCAAATATCCATTGGGGAATCAGTTCCGTTAGAATTTCCGTAGCGGGGCGACCGGATATCTGTTTCTGAACAAAGACAAATTCTCCTTTATCCGTATCTCTGAGGAATAGATTATCTACCTCTACCCCCTGTTTACGGGCAAACCCAAGTGCTGCTTTAGTAGGTTGGCCATCTTTAAACGCTGCCTTAGCTGGTGGTCCTTTAACCTCTTCTTCTCGATCGGGTTGCTTTTCAGGTAATCCTTTGATGATAACTGCTAAGCGGCGAGGGGTGCCGTAAATCTCAATTCCTTCTGGAGTAAGAAAGTACTCATCTAGGGTTTGGGGAATTCTCGATTGCCACTGTGCGATCGCACTATCGACAAAATCTGCGGGTAATTCTTCTGTACCAACTTCTAATAAAAATGTAGACATAGGGAACTGATTACTAATCAAAACCATAATCTTTAACTACCAATTCCCCCAGTGTACCTCTTGAGATTCTAGACCTGGTTATGATAGTTTTCACAAAAAAACCAGAGTTACAACGACTGTCGCCAAACTTTACCTCAAACACCCTTCTGGATTTATCTTCAGTAGTAGGGGCGTACGACGTGCGCCCCTAACGGTATAGTTATTGCTAAAGTCCTGAGTTACAAACCCTAGAGAAAAAACAGGTTTACTCAGAGCTACAACCGATTAGCTAAATCGTCACAAAGTTGCTAGCGCTGGCAATAGTGCCAACTTGTGCATTATTGACAACTGCTAAGACTTCACCGTTAGCAGAGATAGCCACAGTATCACTACTTTGGTTAAACGTCAAGTTACTGAAAGTCAAGGCACCAGACAGACCTAGCGACGTCTTACCAGCCTTAAAGTTAATGATAGTATCAGTTCCTTTGCGTGCTTCTAGGACAACAATATCCTGACCACCCCCAAGCCTGATCCTATCGTTGCCAAAGCCACCAACAACTAAATCATTACCAGTGCCAGTGTCTATGAGGTCATTACCGATACCCCCATAGACTGTGTTATTGCCTCCGGAGGAGAAGATCTGGTCATTACCAGTGCCGCCATAAATGGTGTCAGAATTGGAACCGCCGAAAATCAAGTCATCCCCAGCACCACCATAGAGAATGTTTACTCCCTCACTGCCAAAGATTCTGTCATTACCACCCTGACCGTAGATTGTGTCATTATCAGTAGTACCGAAAAGAGTTTCACCGTTGCTTTTGCCTAGAATTACTTCATCTTTCGGGACAACTCTTAAGTTATCCACTAGTAGCGCGGATTCCAATAACTCATCTTCTACATCCACCACTGCCATACCTACTATATAAGTGCCACCAGTTGGGAATTTGTAGGTAAAGGTATTGTAGTCTGTTTCCTCACGAAATCCTGTAGGAGACAGGAGAAATGAACTATTTGTATCTGCGAGGTTAGATAAAACGTTTGGGGTGATGGAGACAAAGGCAAAATCCTTGAAGGTGGAGTCAGGAGTAAGCTCATCAGTGAGGAAGTTAAAGTCGAAGCTCAAAACATCCCCAGCCTTGACTGTAATAGGTTTTAGCGTGAGAGCGGATCCTTCTTTGGCATCTCCATTGCCAAAACCATCGATAGTGCCTGGGTTCAACCCCAAGAAGTTTTCAATTTCGCTATCACTTACAGAACCGACATCATTAGTAATCAAAGCCTGAAATTTTCCCTGAGAAGGGATACTGCCAAATGCCGCTGTCTCAATGCTGGCATCGCCGATAGTGTTCCAATTTATGAAGTTGCCAGTCTCAAATCCCAAAATATTAGTCATCAGATTTTGTTTTTGGTAGAATAAATGATTGACACAAAAAGGTCATTGCAGACAAACAAATTTCGACTAAGCTCACCTCAAGGCATCATAAGTTGATACACCAGTTGATACACCAGTTGATACACCAGTTGATACACCCTAAATCAGACTCGTAAAATCGATAATTTTTTCGTAGCTTCCCCTATAAATCAACATTTAAATTTTGGAGTATTCCTGAAAAAATCAAATACCTTAAGGTGTCTTATTTTTTTACCCTGAATGTTTTTGATATTTTGCTTGACTTGACTATTTATCAATTTATCAATTCTTTTTTTAAAGAAAAATACTTTTATTTAAAGTATTCGTAAAGTTAAGACTAAACTTGTTCAAGTTTTAGTGAAAATTAAGGAATCACAGTTACCTAGGTAACGCCCATAAACTAGATACCATCAGTTATCTGCGGCATCTTCACAGATTTCAGGGATTGTAACACTGCCAAAGCCAGCAGCATCGAGTCATTCACAATAGGTTTGATTACTTGTATAGCGGTTTTAAATTTGGTGAGGTATACAATTTTGGGATTTTAGGGAACAGGAATCCCCCCTAATCCCAGGGCTGTTTCTTGCGTCCGACTAAAATGTGATAGGTATTTTTAACCTTAAAAAAACCCTCTCCCCAGCACCCCACCTCCCTTTCACCCGATTGACCTGACAATTTATTCCAAAGAAAGAATGAAAAAGCCCTGCTTACTAAGGGGGGTTAGGGGGGATTCCTCTTGCCTTTCCTTAAGGAAGTATGTTAACAAATCAAATAGAAATGCTATACTGCTAAACTAAAGAAAGATTTCCCCAAAAATTCAGGAGCCATGACTGTCACAATCACCCCAGCACATAGCCTGGAAGAATTTCTGAAGCTCCCAGAAACAAAGCCAGCTAGGGAATACATCAACGGCGAGATTGTCCAAAAGCCAATGCCGAAAGGAAAGCATAGTCGATTGCAGCTGAGGCTATGCAATAGTATCAACGAAAACACAGAAAGCCAGAAAATTGCTTATGCCTTCCCAGAGTTGCGCTGTAGTTTTGGCATAGGCTCTATTGTACCTGATATAGCGGTTTTCAAATGGTCACGAATTCCCTTTGATGCCGATGGGGAAGTTCCCAATGATTTTTTATTGCACCCCGATTGGACAATTGAAATCCTCTCTCCAGAACAGAGTTCAAATCGGGTAATTGGCAATATTCTCTATTGCTTACAACATGGTTGTCAGCTAGGTTGGTTAATTGATCCTGCTGATCGGTCTATTTTAGTGTTTCGACCGGGTCAACAACCAGAATTGTTACTAGGTAGCAATCACCCTTCTGTATTAGAGGATATTAACCTAGAATTAACAGTAGATCGGATTTTTGGTTGGCTGAAAATGTCAGGTAATTAGCTAAAGGTAAGCATTCAGCTAATGCGCTACGCCCACGCTACGCAAACAGCTTATGTGCTACGCACACGCTACGCGAACAGCTTATACGCTACGTCCCAACGTCGTTCGCACAGCGTGGCCAAAGGCCAAAGCCTGTGCCACGCTACGGGAATGGCTGACGGCTGACAGCTGATGGCTGAATGCTTATGAATGCTTATGATTTACTGAAGACACAAACCCCAAAATACCATTTACAAATTACCAAATTGTTGAAAGATCTAACACAAATCCTGGCAAAACATCTTCCCCAGACATAGTATCAGGATTGTTGAGAATTTCTACAGCTTGATGGGGACGATAAATTTCAGTCTTTCGCTGTTTTCGGTTAATCAACCAGCCAAGTCTTGCCCCGTTTTCCATGTATTCTCGCATTTTGGCACGGGTTTTTTCGAGGGAATCGCTAGGAGACATTAACTCAACTACGAAATCGGGACATATCGGGGCAAATCTTTCTTGTTCAACGGGGGTTAAAGCATCCCAGCGCTCTTGCTGAACCCAAGACGCATCAGGAGAGCGGTCTGCACCATTGGGAAGTGTAAACCCAGTGTTAGAGTCAAACACTTTACCCAGATTGTTCTGGCGACTCCAGGCTTTAAGTTGATAAATTAGATCAGCATTTCGTTCCCCTGTGGTGCTACCTGTAGGTGACATAATAATTAATTCTCCAGTCGCAGTGCGCTCAAATTTTAAGTCGCTGTTGTCGTGACACAGTTGCCAGAATTGTTCGTCCGTTAAGTCCAGTTTTAATTCTAGAGTAGGGGGTAAGGAGATAGTGGTAGTTTTCATGAAAACTGTCTATAGCACTACGCGCTACTGTTAGGACAATACTATGATAGAATAATGAATATCAGAATAATTGTAAATAGTCTGACAGGGGGACATAAAGCTTATAACGTACACAGTGCAAACTCTATAGCCCGCTCACCCTTCTTGTAATAATTGAGCCAACGACGGTTAATTTCCATGCATTTCGTCCACTATTTTTTGGCATAATCCCCTTAAGACAAGCCACGAATGCTGATGTAGGCCAACATAAAAAGCGGACGGTGCGCTTTCCAATGGGCGAGTAAATCGCCCTTGGGTCGCACCGCTATGTTGCCGTTGTCCACTTGATTGGGTTTCTGGTCTGACCACATATTTTTGAATTCCCATTCGCTTAATGTGTCGCCCTTGGAGAATCGCACTGGTATAGGCAATCGCCACAATAATCATCAGTTTTGATAGATACTCACCACTCAGCCAACGACCCTTCAAGACTATAGCCTCCCGACTTGAAATCTCGAAACATTGTCTTGATGCAGTCGCTCATGGTTTGAATTTACCGTAAGATAGGGTCGCCTTATTAAAAAATATTTAACCCTTTTCTGCATAACCTGCTAACTATAAAGGCTCCACTATCTAAGGTTTTGTCTCCGGGGGAAACCCCCAAGACCGCGCTGCATCGCTTCCTCTATTGAGAATCGTCTTTGGTAAGCTACAATAGCCGGTTCAACATCATCAAAGTTAGTCAAAATATACCAGGGTTCTTTCGTCTTAAATCCCTGGTAAGTCCGCTTCCACTTACAGGCTATATTAAACGTCCCAAATCCTTTTTGTTTCGTCACATGGCAGTCATTAATAAATAGTTTTACTCCTGGTTTAACTCCATAGTCTTTCAACTCCCGAGCCACCTCAGTATCCTGCCAAACAAGGGTATTATTTTTCTGTCTCAAACAAAAGTATGCACCCTCGAAGCTCAGCCAGTTGCCCAGTTTGGGTGAACAAAATTCCCGGTCTCCTAACACCACTACGCGCTTTGTTGGAGAGTAACCCAAGACTTAAGCGCCAAAACAGCCGTTTGCTCATCAAAGTTACTGCTGCCTTTTTTATCCAACAACTCCGGTGTAAATCGGCCAGGCACGATGATCATAGATCACGCTAACCATCAAGATATTAATCACCCCCCAACTGGTACGGTCATACGCTTTATATATCCTATCGTTCGGGTTAAACATCTCTTCTACCAGAGCACTTACGCAGGGAAACCAGATTGAAACAATATTGAACTGTTTGATGCGCAAAAACCGACGTAATTTCTGAAGGGCGACTTTCAAATAAAATAGGTAACGGCAGCGCTTCAGCTAACACTTCTAGTTTGACCTGTCTGAGCAATTGTAGGCTGGCAACGACTAAGATTAGTAACAAATACCTGGTGTGATGCAGCTTATTTTGTAGGATTTTCTGGTATGGCGCACGCTATCATTTTTGCTAGATAGGTCAGCATGACTATATTTGACCTATCTTTTTTTTCCTTCATCTGCTGTATCCCTTGCTACACAATGGCTATACCCGCTCTGTCCCCCCGTTAGGTAAATAGTATGCCTGCACCCTATAGTTACGATTTGCGTTCAAAAGCGATCGAAGCCGTTAAACGAGGAAAAAAAAAATAGAGGTAAGCCGTTTTTTTAAAATTAGTAGAAATACCTTTGACCTCTGGCTAAAAAAAGAAAGAGAAACAGGAGACTATCAAGCTAGTCAACCTGTAGGAGTAGGAACTGTCCCCAAAATTACCGACCTAGAAAAATTTCGAAAATTTGTCGAAGAACATAGTGACAAAACCCAAAAACAGATGGCTGAAATTTGGGGAAATAACGTGACACAACAAAATGTTAGTTATGCCATCAAAAAACTGGGGTTTACGCGCAAAAAAAAACTTATGGTTACCGAGAACGAGATGAGCATAAAAGAGAAGAATTTATCAAAAAGCTGGAGGAAATAGAAAACACCAGAAAAGTTTATGTAGATGAAGCTGGATTCGATAATAGAGAGGATTACCCCTATGGCTATAGTCTTAAAGGACAAAGATGTTATGCTCTGAAGTCGGTAAAAAGAACAGAAAGAGTGAGTTGGCTATCTGCCTTAAAAGAGAACCAATTATTGGCTCCTTTAACTTTTGAGGGTTCATGTAATAGAAATTTATTTGAAAATTGGTTAATACACTGTTTAATACCTAACTTAGATTCAGGAGATATTATTATTATTGACAATGCCAGTTTTCATAAAGGAGAATATATCAGAGAAATTGTTGAAGAAGCCGGATGCGAAATTTGGTATTTACCAGCTTATTCACCAGATTTGAATAAAATAGAGAATTGGTGGGCTGTTTTAAAAACATGGATGAAACAAAGAATTATTGAATTTGATACTGTACGAGAATGTGTAGATGCAGCGTTCAAAAAATGTCCTAATGTATGCGCGTAGTGCTATAACTCTTGAAAGTTGGTTTATTTTAATTCTAAGGGATGCCTTAAAAGTGAAATTAACGATTACGGCTTCTTCAGTAACTAGTAAGCTAAGTTAAATCTTAAAATAGGGAGTAGGGAGTAGTTTTTGAAGAGACTTAAAGGTTAAAGGGAGCCCATTTAAATGAAGACAGGCTTACA
>NZ_JAAHFV010000330.1:0-7155 GCF_010672755.1 Moorena sp. SIO1F2 | reverse complement strand
TGCTCAATACATAAACTTAGATCACCTGTAGGGGTTAAAGGGAATTATTCCTCTACCTATAGGATGATACCTATTATAGTGGATAATTTATTGGTAAGGCTAAACTAGAGGCATTGCTCAGTCACACCAGCCTGTCAAATTATCATCACACTAGTTATGGTCACACTAGCAGAAGCAGCCCATCACCTAGCAGAAAAGCTTTGCCAACAGCAATCTAATCTGGAAAAAGCCGAACAGGTTTATCTCAATACCTTGGCAGTGTATGCAGTGAATCAGTACTTACAGGGTCTAGGATTTGAAACTGACTTAGAGTCTAGTGATAGCCACAATTCAATCATGCAGACATTCCTAGATGTGGCTGATTTAGTGATTAAAAATTACGGCAAGCTCGAATGTAAACCAGTCTCACCAGATGCCGAGTTTGTTTACGTCCCAGAAGAGGTTTGGCAAGATAGAATTGGTTATATAGCAGTGCAACTGAATGACTCCTTGACAGAAGCAAAACTGCTGGGATTTGTGGAAAATGTCGCAACTAATAAATTACCGTTAAGTCAGTTGCAGCCGATGGCATATTTTCCAGGATACCTTCAGAATTTACCCATAAAATCAACCGATAGTCGAGAGATTGCATGTTGAAGGTTGTCTGTCAGAATGTAGAATTGAGAATTGAGAATTGAGAATTGAGAATTGAGAATTGAGAATTCTACATTCTTAATTCTACATTCTTAATTCAAAAATGTTGTTCGCCAAAGGCGTTCCCGAAGGGTAGGTTGTTTGGTTGTTCGCGTAGCGTGGCCTTTTGACCAAGGTTGTTTAGTTGTTCGCCCTTGGGGTTGGAGTAGGGTAGGTTAAAGGTTCAGAAGATAACCTATAACGGTAGTGGACAGTCGAAAAGATGTCAACCCCTGGTGCAACAAGGTCGTGCATGTTGCTGTCATCACCACCGCCATGGGAGAAGTTAGCAATTGTGCGATCGCTTTCTATGGCTCCTACTGAGAAACCCTATTCCATGGCATAACTAGCAGAATTAGCAGGGGAAAACTCTCCACTATTGCCAGCCGCACTAACCTTAATCAGCAAGTCAGCTAATCGCGTTAGTAGGCACTGCCCACCCTAGGATTCTGGCAAAAAATAAAGTTTTGTAAATTAACCCATAAAAATGTGAGCTCAGCTAGATATAGCAGTCGCCAGGGCAGGCGCGGACATGACAAAAGTCTCAAACCTAAGTAAGCGCAAGAGTTTGACTTCTGACTTCTGACTTCTGACTTCTGACTTCTGCTATAAGTAACCAGGTCAGTGTTTCTAATTGATAGCCATGGAAGACCAAATTAGGCACCTGGTATGCCAAGTGCAAAGGTACCCACGGGATACTCAAGAGCGGCAGCAAGCTTTAGGAAAACTGGTTAAGCAAATTTTGCGATGCTCCTAGGTCGCCGCTTCGCGATCGCGTAAAATTTGCCGCCCATCCTTTGGTCAACCTCTATCTGGTATTTATCCAGATATTTTGGAGACAGTGCAGAAACAGCTAATATCATGTCAGGATAATTACCCTTAATAAAAATCTCCCCACCTCCCCATCTCCCCACCTCCCCATCTCCCCATCTCCCCACACCTCCCACCCTTTCCTTAATTATGGGTATTCAACCAGACTTGATATAACCCATGATCTAGAGCGGAATATTGATAGGTATAGCCCACAATTTATTTCTGACAGAGAGTGGACATCTTGGCGAGTTTTGTTAAACCGTTAACCTTTAGAGTTCCGCTAGCTTTAGCAGCACATCCCAGAGCAAAGGAATTTCAACAACACCAAGCTAATCTGACTAAAGCGAAACAGGTTTATTTCAATACTCTGGCAGTGTATGCAGTTAACTTTTACTTGCGGTGTATGGGATTTGAGACAAACTTAGAGGAAAGCGACAGTTGGAACCCAGTGATGCAAACCCTGATGGATGTTGCGGATCTGACGGTTAAAAATCATGGTAAGTTGGAGTGTAGACTTGTTTTACCTGAGGCTAAGTGTGTCAAAGTTCCAGCAGCAGTCTGGCAGGAACGAATTGGTTATGTGGCGGTGGAGCTTGATCAAGCATTGGAGGAGGCAACTCTGCTAGGATTTATTGATACAGTGGTAACAGAAGAATTACCCCTCAACCAATTGCGAACCCTGAAAGAGTTACCGCCACACATTAGAGAGTATCGGCAATGTCCTAAATCCCAGGCAGGGGCAAAGCAGTCGAGCCATAGTCATGCTCTCAAACCCAAGGTCTTCTGTCCCGATGCTTCACCCTCCAACACTATGGAAACAGACTCTAGCCAACAACAGCAACCACAAAGCCAGACAGCAGTAGTGCGATTAAGCCAGTGGTTAGACAATAGTTTTGATGCAGATTGGAAGACTGTGGAAACTATCTTACAGCCAGCACCGGAGCCTTGGCTGGATTTGAGAAGTTTCCCCTTTGACCAACCTAGTAAAGGATTGCATACTACCGTGGGAGTAAAACGAGGTAAACTACTCGGTTCGGAAATCGCCTGGGGTGGTGAGAAGGTGGCTTTATTTGTAGAGCTACATCCAACGGACTCACCGAAAATGAATATATTCATTGAACTTTATCCTGGTGGTGATAGAGACCGTCTTCCCAAGAATCTACAGATTATGGTGCTGGATCACGAGGGAATTGCGGTGATTCAAACCCAAGCTAGAGAGACGGAAAATATTAAGTTGCAAGTAAGTGGTGAACCGAGAGAACGTTTTAGCATTAAGTTAGTTTTGAATGATGTCAGTATTACGGAAAATTTTTTAATCTAAAGTTAGCGGCGATTGCGCTACCGGTATGCTTCGTAAACCCAGCCTTGTATTAATCCGATTATTAATTAGATATAATATTACTATAGCAGTTGTCTAGATTTTGGCTTATAGGAAGTAGGGGTAATAAAGGGGATTTGGTATTATTATAGGAAAGCCCGAGTAAGTAGGGCTAGTTTTTTAGTGAGAAACTGACTCAGGGAAAGCATCGTCTATAAATCCATCGCTATTGCATAAAATTTCTTAATCAGAAGTAAGGGGTAATGGGGAATATTTTTATCGATTACGTAAGCATTCAGCAGTCAGCAGTCAGCAGTCAGCCAAGGCCAAAGGCCTTTGAGCCATGCACGCTACGCCCATGATGGGTGATAGCACCTCAAGTAGCGTGGCACAGGCTTTGGCCTTGGCCTTTAGGCCACGCGGGGCGCGTTTGGCCACGCTGTGCGAACGACGCTGGGGCGCATAATCTGATAGCTGATAGCTGATAGCTCAATACTTACTCGATTACTAATACTTAATACCTAATAAATAATTACCAAAAATGGGAAAGTTAGTTGTCCTGAGTCTAGATGATGATTCCCAGCAGCAGGGGTTTCAGGTACGCTTAGAAATTGGTGAAGAAGGGTCACGCCCAACGCTGGAAATGACAGGTTACTTGCCTGCAGATTCAGAACTCACTACTTACTTACAAGACCATTGGCGCGAAAAATATCGGAGCCTAGGTTCACCCGCGAGAATCCAGCCCGGAAAAATTATCTATGGTGGTTCCATTAACCAAAAGCTCAAGGAATGTGGGGATTCAGCCCATGAGTTAGGTAATAGACTAAAACGATGGCTGGATTCTGAACAGTTTCGTCCCATTGATAAGCGATTACGGGAAGAGTTAAACCCAGAGGAAACCATTCGGGTGCTGATTCGCACGGAAAATACCCAGTTACAAAAGCTGCCTTGGCATCTGTGGGATTTTTTTGAGCGTTACCCCAAGGCTGAATTTGCTCTGAGTGGAAAACAGTTTAAGCGACCCGAAGGCTCTGCACCTACCGGGAAATCTAAAGTTAAAATTTTAGCAATTTTAGGTCATAGTGCTGGTATTAATATTAAGGCAGATCGACAACTGCTGGAGAATTTATCTCATGCAGAAACCGTCTTTTTAGTGAAGCCCAAACATCACGAAATTAATGACCAGTTATGGGAGCAACCTTGGGATATTATCTTTTTCGCAGGACATAGTGAGACAGAGGGGGAAACGGGTCGAATTTATATTAATCCTACTGATAGCTTAACCATTGATGAACTGTGGTATGCCCTCAAAAAAGCTGTGGCCCAGGGCTTAAAACTGGCAATTTTTAATTCTTGTGATGGGTTGGGATTGGCACGGAAACTCCATGATTTACAAATTCCCCAAATGATTGTAATGCGGGAGTTAGTGCCAGATCAGGTCGCTCAAAACTTTTTGAAGTATTTTTTGAACGGGTTTGCTAATGGTAAGTCTTTATATCTGGCAACGCGGGAAGCACGGGAGCGATTGCAGGGGTTGGAGCGTCAGTTTCCCTGCGCCAGTTGGTTACCAGTAATTTACCAGAATCTAGCACAAGAACCACCAGCTTGGGAAGATTTGTACCAAGAGTCAGAAATACCATCAGAAATACCATCAGAAATACCATCGGAAACACCATCACAAACACCATCACAAACACCATCGGTCTCTTCTAAAGGCAAGTGGCGTAGTGTCCAGAGAGTGCTGCTATCTAGCATAGTGGTCACTAGCTTGGTAATGGGAGTGCGATCGCTTGGCCTATTGCAGCCCTGGGAACTGCAAGGGTTTGACCAGTTGATGCGGCTGCGACCCCATGAAGGACCAGATCAGCGACTGTTATTAGTCACAATCACTGAAGAGGATGTGCAGTCCCAACCTGATCACGAAAGAGGAGCCGCCTCCTTATCCGATCGTTCCTTGGCACAACTACTGGCAAAGCTGGAGCAGTATCAACCGAGAGTCATTGGTTTAGATATTTATCGGGAGAATCCTGTGGGAGAGGAATACCAGGATTTAGCGACTCGCATGAAAACTAGTGATCACTTTTATGCCATCTGCCATTATGGTGACCCCGGAGTTCCCCCACCTCCAGAAGTGCCAGATGTTCGCCAAGGCTTTAATAATGTTTTACTTGACCCCGATCGCATTATCCGTCGCCATCTGTTGGCTGTAGGGTCACTATCTACTTGTCAAAGCTACTACTCATTTAATGTCCAGTTGGCAAGACGTTATCTGGCTGATGAAGGAATCGAGTTGGAGGTGACAGAAAATTACTTAAAGCTTGGCACTACAGTTTTTAAGACCCTAGAAAAAGATTCTGGTGGATATCACAATCTAAATTCCCGTGGTCACCAAATATTACTGAATTATCGAGCTTCCGGTCAAATTGCTCAGAAAGTTTCCCTTGCAGAGGTTCTCAGGGATGACTTCAATGCCGACTTAGTCAGGAATCGCATTGTCCTCATCGGTACCATTGCGCCCAGTTTTAATGATATTTTTTGGCGCACACCCTACAGTGGTGGTCAGTGGTCTGTTGAGACCATGACTGGGATAGAAATTCAGGCGCAGATGATCAGTCACATTCTCAGTGCAGTGCTGGATAACCGACCGTTGATTTGGTGGTGGTCTAAGCCTGGTGAAGCTCTGTGGATTTGGTGCTGGGCTCTGGTGGGGGGTATGGTTGCTGGAAACTTTAACGTGCTGCGTTCCGTCCTGTTGGGTACTGGCACTGCTGTGGTTGTTTTATATGGAAGTTGCTGGGTTTGGCTTATAGTAACAGGTGGTTGGGTGCCATTAATTTCCGCTACTATAGCATTGGTGGCTACTGGTGTGGTCGTTTACTGTCGTTTAGAGAAGAGATCATAGTAATTGACTCGTAATTAGTAATTAGTCTTTTGTGATCTACATTAAGTCTCTTGCTAGTTACAAATGACCAATGAATAATGATACCAAATTACTTTTGATAACCCCCCTTTAGCCGCGACTTATTGGGTGCATCTCATTTTTGTTGTTTGACAAGGTGGTGCGTTACGGGGCGGGCTGTCTAAACCCTGGCGCTTGAGCGGAAAATGAGGCCCCCCTAACACACCCTACGCAACTTTTTTACAAATATGAGATGCACCCAACTTATTAGAGTGGTTGATGCTATAATAAACTGGGCTAATTATCATCAAAAATTTTTTCTGCACATACTGAAAAAAAAGGGGGTTTTTAACCCTAATTTTCATGGCTAATTCCTAATTAAGAATCACAACAATTAACCTGATTTTATCTGGAAATAGTGGTGATATACAGGGGTGTTAATCTGAATCCATCAATTCGATGTATCAGGGAAACATCTGTCGATGTTGATCTGAATTTTGAGTTATCATGTTAACTAAATTATTTCGGCTTAAATACCTATTTGCCTCTAATTTAGTCTTTGTTGGCTGGATCAGCTGTTTCTTGGTCTCCCGAGTAGAGGCTGATCAATCCATCAGTCTTGGGCAAGTACCACAAGTACCAATTTACTTTATCCAACCCAATCCCAAACCCCCAGACAATGGGACTCCTTCTGCTCCCCACGGTACTGGAACCCGTGGTGATTGCCTATACAAGCCGGAGCTTCCACTACTGACTCCTTTAGTAGGTGGTTATAATTTGGATTTAAGCGTAAGTGATTATCCAACCTTTTGGATATATATACCTTACACCTCAGAGGATGCACCGTCGGGAGAATTTTCCTTGCAGGATGAGGATGGGGAAAACGATATTTACCGAGAATCTGTTAAGCTACCAGACCAGCCAGGCATTGTTAGTATTACGCTTCCTAAGACAGAAAATCCCTTGGAAGTTGGTCAAACCTATCGCTGGAATCTAGAGATCAATTGCCCTTCTACGGAATTATCCAATGAATTACCAACTCCAGCGTCTGTCACAGGACTAGTTCGCCGAGTTGCCCAGTCTCCAGACCTAGAAAGGGAGTTAAATGGGGCGAAAACTCCTCTAGAGAGAATTGCAGCTTATGGCAAGCATCACATCTGGTATGACACCCTAACTGAGCTAGCTGAATTACGGCTGCAAGATCCACAAAATATGAATCTTGAAACTGCTTGGATTAAGCTATTGAGTGATCAAAGTTTCGGAGAAACGATATCTAAAACAAACCTTTTGGGTAACCTTCAGTAAATTATAGCCGTGCTCGTTTTAGAATTAAGAATTAAGAATTAAGAATTAAGAATTAAGAATTAAGAATTAAGAATTAAGAATTAAGAATTAAGAATTAAGAATTAAGAATTAAGAATTAAGAATTAAGAATTAAGAATTAAGAATTAAG
>NZ_JAAHFV010000033.1:0-35501 GCF_010672755.1 Moorena sp. SIO1F2 | reverse complement strand
TAGACTGGCAGATATAAAACCCATCATCAAAAGGATATATATCCAAAGGATAAGGAAATTATCTATGCCCCCAACCCTACTTCTATCCAAAGAACTACCTACTCTGGAATACCAATCCACATCCTCAAGCTTTGATGAAAGCTGGAGAGCTCCCCTTTCCACCCTCCTGGGATTAGGACGAGCAGCTGGTGCTGATTTCATTGAGTTTTTCCTAGAACGGGTCAACTACATCAGCTGTCTTGCTGAAGATGATGCCATTACTAGCATTTCTCCCCGCCTTTCCTCTGGTGCTGGTATCCGAGTGTTTCGGGGTAAGTCAGATTGCTATGTTAGCACTAATGACCTATCCTTTTCGGGGCTAAAAGCGGCTTTGGAGAAAGCCCTGTCTATTCAAGGGCTGGAATTACCTACCCCTAATGCCTTTATCCCAGAAACTAACCTGGAACTGTTGCGGGATTACGCTACTGCTAAAGGCAAAGACACTTGGCTATCCGGTTGCAGTTCCATGGCAGAAATGGGAGAAGTACTCCTGGATGCCAATGGGGCACTCCAGCGCAAGGCTAGCCATGTCCAATCCCGACGGGCTGTTTATTTCCGGGATTGGCAGGAAGTTCTGGTAGCAGCTAGTGATGGTACCTTTGCCAGAGATATTCGTTTAACTCAGTCTGTGGGATATAACCTGCTATGTGCTGATGGCGACCATCGCTCTTCTATTGGCAAGCGTGCTGGTAGTACCGGTAACCCAGAGTTTCTAAGAGCCTGGGATTATAATGGTACTGCTGAGGAAGTTGCTGAATCTGCTGGTAAGATGCTCTATGCGGATTACGTAGAGTCTGGTACTTACCCCATTATCATGGCCAATTCCTTTGGTGGGGTAATTTTCCATGAAGCCTGTGGACACCTGTTGGAAACGACCCAGATTGAGCGGAAAACTACTCCGTTTGCTGACAAAAAAGGCGAGAAGATTGCTAACGAAAGCCTTACTGCCTGGGATGAAGGGTTATCTGACAATGCCTTTGGAACCATTGATATGGATGATGAGGGCATGCCAGCCCAAAGAACTCTGTTGATAGAAAATGGCATACTGAAGAATTTTATCGCCGACCGGGCAGGGTCTCAGCTGACTGGACACCCCAGAACAGGTAGTGGACGCCGTCAGAATTATGCCTATGCTGCTGCTTCACGGATGCGCAATACCTACATCGCTCCTGGTGATTACGAGGTAGAGGATTTATTTGCGTCTATCGATAAAGGCATTTACTGCAAGCGGATGGGCGGTGGTAGTGTTGGTGCTACTGGAGAATTTAACTTTGGTGTCGATGAAGCCTATTTGATTGAAAATGGCAAAGTCACTAAACCGCTGAAAGGGGCAATTCTGATTGGGGAAGCTAAGGAAATTATGAATAAGATTTCCATGTGTTCCAAAGACTTAGGATTAGCCGCTGGTTTCTGTGGTTCCATTAGCGGCAGTGTTTATGTAACTGTGGGTCAGCCTCATATCAAGGTAGATTCGATTACGGTTGGTGGACGGTAAGTTACCCCAGCAGCCAGGCTTTGGGACTAGTGTTAGACTATCATCTCCGGTTGAAGATTTATCCTAAGCGATCAGCGATTAGCTAATCGCTGATCGCTGATCGCTGTTCGCGTAGCGTGCGCGTAGCGCATATGCTTACATCCGAAGTGATTAACCGGATTTGATATCATCGCTCTTTTTTTTTGTTAATCAAACATTCACAATCTAAAGATAAGATGACCAAGATTAATGAGATAGCTGATTCGGCGATTGCGATCGCAAAACGCCTGGGAATTGAAAAATTCGATATTTATGGCTCTGCAGTGGATGAAGCTGGTGTTCAAGTAGACCAGGGTGAGCCAAAACAGGTTGAGGCATCTAATCGGTCTGGTGTAACTGTACGGGTTTGGAATCAAGACCAGAAAGTAGGCATTACTTCAACTACCGATACCAACCCAACTGGGTTGGAACTAGCCTTAAAAACCGCTTATGAGGCGAGTAGTTTTGGGGTGAAGGAAAACGCCCCAGACTTTAGCCCTGAGTCAACAGTATCGATTCCAGAGATTCCCAATAATCAAGTGCCTCAACAGCCAGTATCCAAATTAGTAGAAACCCTACTGGATTCAGAGAAAAAGTTACTGGAGGCTCACTCGGCTATTGCCGGAGTTCCTTACAATGGACTATCTCAACGGGATGTTGAGCGCTTTTATCTCAATAGTGATGGGGCATTGCGCCAGCAAGCTAGCTCCTCGGCTTCCATTTATCTTTATACCAAAACTGAGGAAGAAGGGAAAAAGCCCCGTAGTGCTGGTGCCTATAAGATTAGTCAAGGTTTAGAAACTCTGGATATTCAGACTTGTCTGCAAGAAGCTGCTGAGAAAACCATCAGTCACTTGAACTATGAGAAAGTTAAGTCCGGAAAATATCGGGTAGTGTTCTCTCCCGAAGCTTTCCTGAGTCTACTGAATGCTTTTTCTAATTTATTTAATGCTCAAAATATTCTAGACAAGCAAAGCCTCTCGACTCCAGAGTCTCTAGGTACTCCAATTGCTTCTCCTTTGCTTTCTGTCTGTGATGATGAGCTACATCCAAAGAATGTGGCACCGGTCTATTTTGATGGAGAAGGAACACCTACTCGTCGAGTACCGATAATTACAGAAGGGGTGTTAAGCAATTTTCTGCACAGTGCTGGCAGCGCCAAACGCCTGAATGCTCAACCAACAGGTCATGCCAATATGGGGGCAAAAGTTACAGTTAGCCCTAATTTCTATCATGTTTTTCCTGGTCAATCTGCTGAACAAGAATACAGCTTGGAGCAAGCCGAAAATGTGATTTGGATTGATGAGGTGAATGCGCTTCATGCGGGAGTTAAAGCACTCGAAGGTTCCTTTTCTCTACCCTTTGATGGTTGGATGGTGAATAAAGGAGAATTAACTAGTATTGATTCCGCAACCGTAGCCGGAGATTTTCGGGAACTGCTGAAATCCATTATTTATGTGGAAAAAGAGCCTGAGTTTACCTCTGGTGGAGTGTGTCCAAAAATCTGGGTTGATGGTTTGTCGATTACTGGGGATTGAAGGTTAACAGGTTGAAGGTTGAAGGTTAAGAGGTTGAAGGTTGAAGGTTAAGAGGTTGAAGGTTAAGAGGTTGAAGGTTAAGAGGTTGAAGGTTGAAGGTTGATTAGTAAAAAGTAAAAGTTAGTCAGCTTTTTAAGCATTCAGCTATCAGCTGAATGCTTATTTGTTTGATATTAACTACCCTGCTAAGCTGTCGCGCATTTAAATTGGTTATTACCTATTACCTATTCCCTGTTCCCTGTTCCCTATTCCCTGTTCCCTGTTCCCTACAGCTTACCACTCTACATATAAAATATTATCCATCCACGGCAGCTTAACAACTCGTATGCTCCAAGGAATTCTATCTAGTAAAATATCGTAGGTTTCACGTTCAACCTGTAGCAGCCAACTACCATCACGAACTCTCACAATACCGTTTCTCTGCAAAAAAGCTTTTCTAAATCCTTCTATTGATGTATTTTTCAAAATAGACCAATTTTGAATCACAGCATATAATAAGTTTTCACATTCTGCTCGTTCTTGTGGGGTGATTTCTAAATTGGTGTCTATAGGTTCTAATAAATCTATACCGCATAGTATTTTATTAAGAGGTAAACTGTGTTCTGGTATTTCTGTTGAGTTATCAACTAAATACTGGAGTAAAAGGGCTGCTCGTTCAGCAGATATGGTATTAATAAAAATCTTATCTTGTACCAATCCTATTTTGACAAAGAAGCGAGTCAGAAATGGCCATAGCAAAATTAATCCCCCATTGTAAATATAGATTTCATCAGAGTCACTAAAAGTATTGACAACATCTGGAAATCTGGTTTGATTAGACTTGAGTTCTTGTTGGATGTTGAGTTTAAGAGTTTGAATACTTTTCTGTAGTTGTTTGAAGCGTGTAATCAGGTCTGATGACCTTTGGACTTGGGCAGGATTATTGATTTCATTTAGTAATATTTCTATTTCAGTCTTAAGTTGATTAATTTGCTGTTTATGTTGGGGTAAGATCTGGCTATTGAAATCAAGGTGTTGCAATTCCCTTACTAGGTGTTCCAGTTGTTCCCTTTCTTTAATCAAGTGTGTATCTTGGCTAGGGATTTGGATTCTATCTAAGATTTCTGTCAGTTGACTTTTAAATCCTTTTCCTTGTCTGACTAGATGCTCTATCTTGGCAACAATATTCTTTAAAAACTCAGGATAGTTAATCCGATTACTGGTGGCAATATGTAATAAACTTTCTTCGATTAACTTGAACTTATCTACTTTAGTATTACTCTGTGAGGAGATACTGAAAAGTATTCCTTGCCATATTTCTAATCGCAATTTGGCTGCCGGAATATTTCTCGTCTGCTCTAGCTGTTCCAAGACAGGTTTGATGTCTGTATTATAGTCGGCAATAAACGGGACTAAATCCCCAGTAAACAATCCGGCTATTTTGAGAAGTATTGAATCCGAAAATTGGTAAATAAGCCGCTGCAATTGCTTGGGATTTTTTAAGCTTTGCTGAACCAGAGACTTGACCTGACTTGGGGAATTGGTGATCAGGCGATCGCCATAGTCTTCTAGCTCTTGTTTGCTGAAGTTTTCCGGTAGTATACCGGTTTGGATAAAGTCGCTAAAAATTTCTAGTTGTGAAGCTCTTTCTTCTGCTCTAATTAACTGTGTATCTTGGCTGGGGATTTGGATTCTATCTAAGATTTCTGTCAGTTGACTTTTAAATCCTTTTCCTTCTCTGACTAGATGCTCTATCTTAGCAACAATATTCTTTAAAAACTCAGGATAGTTAATCCGATTACTGCTGGCAATATGTAATAAATTGTCTTCGATTAACTTGAACTTATCTACTTGAGTCTTACTCTCTGAGGAGATACTGAAAAGTATTCCTTGCCATCTCTCCAATCTCAATTTGGCTTCCGGAATATTTCTGGTCTGCTCTAGCTGTGCCAAGACCGGTTTTATGTCTGTATTATAGTCGGCAATAAACGGGACTGAATCCCCAGTCAACAATCCGGCTATTTTGAGAAGTATTGAATCCGAAAATTGGTAAATAAGCCGCTGCAATTGCTTGGAATTTTTTAGGCTTTGCTGAACAATATATTTTACATGATTTGGGGAATTGGTGATCAGGCGATCGCAATATTGTTCTAGTTGTTGTTTACTTAAGTTTTCGGAGAGTATACCTGTTTGAATAAAGTTGCTAAAAATCTCTAGTTGTGAAGCTCTTTCTTCTGCTCTAATCAACTGTGCATCTTGGCCAGGGATTTGGATTCTATCTAAGATTTCTGGAAGTGTGCTTTTAAATTCTTTTCCTTGTCTGACTAAATGCTCTATCTTAGCAACAAGATTCTTTAAAAATTCAGGATAGTTAATCCGATTACTGGTGGCAATATGTAATAAATTGTCTTGGACTAATTTGAGTTTATCTACTTTAGTATTACTATCTGAGCAGATACTCAACAATAGTCCTTGCCATATCTCCAATCGCAATTTAGCTTCCGGAATATTTTTGGTCTGCTCTAGCTGTGCCAAGACCGGTTTTATGTCTGTATTATAGTCGGCAATAAACGGGACTGAATCCCCAGTAAACAATCCGGCTATTTTTAGGAGTGTTGAATCCGAAAATTGGTAAATAAGGCGCTGCAAGTGCTTGGGATTCTTTAAGCTTTGCTGAACCAGAGACTTTACCTGATTTGGCGAATTGGTAATCAGGCGATCGCAATAGTCTTCTAGCTCTTGTTTGCTTAAGTTTTCTGCCCACCAGGGTAGCATCCCTGTTTGGATAAAGTAGCTAAAAATCTCTAGTTGTAAAGCTCTTTTACTAGCAATCTCTGATTTGCCAATTTGATCAGATAGTCTTTGATAGCTCGTTGAACTTACAGAGGTAATTTTATTTACTTCTATATTTTCCCCCGTCTCTCCCTCTGTTCTAGCAAGCAGTGGTGAAGACTCACCCAACTCAGTCTTAGGTTGTGGCTGTGTTGAAAAACTGGAAGTTGAGTGGCTAATTTGTTCTCCTAATTGCTGTTGAATTTGTTCTATGATTTTGTCAATCAATTCCTGTTCTAGATTATTGATATCGATATTGCCTAGGTCTATTTCTAGGGTATTAATTCGATGTATTGTATCTAAATCGCTGAACTGATTAAATAAATTATCAATCAGGGGGAGGACTTTATAGCGATATAGTCTACTTACCTCATTTTGCAGTTCAAAAGCACCTTGCTGTGAACTTAAATTAAGTTCTATAATCTGTTTTTTGATAATATGTCGTTGTTGGTTCACTTCCAAAGGCTTTAACAAATAACTTCAAAATCTGTGCCGATAGTCATATATCCTAAAACATTAAATGGTATAGTTGAAATACTACCATTTACCAAAAATTCGATCAGGTTATTAGTTGAATTTTTATCCATTTTTGTATTTAGCCAGAGCTGGTAGGCATTTTCAAATTTTATCATATTAGGTTTGTCTAACCAGTGGCAATAAGGAGTTATATGGGCGGGTATTTCGGCACTGATAATGTTATAAATTAGCTGTTTAAAGTTTTCTTATTGAAAGCGAGGCAGCCAATCAGGGAATACAAAACTGAGTTGGAAAGAGTAAGGATCTATTGTGTTTGAATCTGTGTTTGAATCTGTGTTTGATTTAAATTCTGAAAAATTCTCGTCTGAGTCGGGGTCGTTACTGCTGCGAGGACGAAGTAAAATATGTTCGACTATATGGAAACCTTCGGTTTCATCCGATTCATTGCAGAGAGCCAAAGTTTTTCGATGGTAAGGAATTCCTAGTAAACTACAAATTCTTTGTTTTAGTCCCGATACGTTTTCTGTATCCCAAACCTGACTGGAATCAGTGTAATTAAATGCTTTACCCCTTCCGGCACTGATTTGGGGATAATTTTGTAATAAAGTAACTTTATTATTAATATTAGTTAGTTTCTCTTCAATTGGTTCCTCTTCCGGTATTAAGTCATATAAAAGTAAGGAATAATCAGTGAATTTTTCACAAAACTGTGCCATTAAATGATCCAGAAAACGGTTTCTTCTTATCTTATCAATCTCATTCCATTTACCATCTGGTGAAGTTTTATCTGTATTTAGGATTTCTGGCGCACCTGGAATGCTATAAAGTTCCTGGTAAAAGTAGGTTGTCTTGTTCTTAGTTTGAAAATAAAATAAATCTTTAGTGTGTTCTAATTGAGCAAAATAGTTAGCTAAAAGTTGGTCAAAAAACATTAAATAAGCTTGTAGCTGCTTGGCTTGAGCCTTGCGTTTGGGGGATGCAGAAGCCGGTAAACCTATTTCTCCAATACCGTAAGTAGCAGGAAAATCGTTTTGGATTGATTCATAGTCAGATAATTCTCGGTATTGTCCCACTGGGATGGGGATATCTTTTCTTTGTGTAGTTGATGGTGTTTGGGTATTTTTTTGTTGTAATGATTCCAGATTAGTTTTAGCTTTAGCCAGGTTCGGATTGCACGGAATTTGTCCTTTATAAAAGGTAATGTTACTTGTCAAGCCATCTATATCTTTGAGTTGGGGTGTTAGATTAGGATCTAATGCTAACGCCCATTCTTCTGATTCTGATGACTTGTCGCTTGAAATAGTAATTATTCTAACAGTTTTTATCCCTGGAATATCTAAAATAATCCGAATTATGTCAGAGGTGTGCAGTTGGTTTTTCTTGATAAAACTATCAAGTTTTTCATCGTCAATGAAGCCATGTTCCAGGGGAACACCATCAAAAATAGCTTCAGGAGTTTTGCCTTGCTCCAGTAGTTCTTTTAAGGTAAAAAATTGTAGGTGAGGAGAAATAAAATTATCTAAGTCCAAATATATCTGTGCCATTAATTCATTCACATCAAATCCTTCTTCAATCTCAATCTCGGCTTTGTTGATGGTGATTTCTTCAATGGGTAAAATTTCGACTGAAGCAAAATCTTCACACAAATTTCGATGCTGATTAAGTTTAGATTTTACTTTTTCGATGAGACTCGCTTCGTCAGAGACATTTTTTTCTTTTTCGATTAGTACCCGATAAATTCCATTTAAGTTGACTTGCTTAGTGCGTTTATAAGCTTCAAAAGTTAAGGTATGAAGAAGCGAATCGTAATAAATTGGGGGTTGTGAATTCTTAATGGGTTTAACCCATGCATTTTTAACACCATCAATGTCGATTAGCAGTTTGCGATAATCATTAATTGTGAGGGGATTAACGGTGAGGATTTCTCTGGCTGTGAAAAACTGTTTCCTGTTTTCTCCAGTTTTTTCTCCAGGAGCAGGCGCAAGCAAGTCTTTCATCTCGAAGTCAAGGCGATAGCTTAAATCCGTGATGGCATAGCAAAGTTGTTCTAGGATAGTAATACCGGGATCGTGGGTATTGTAGTCTGTCCACAGTTTCCCCCCTAGGCGTTCGATGTGCTTGATTCCTTCTTGTCGCAATAAAGCGAAATTCATGCCAGGATTTTCTGGGGGGGCGTTGGAGATGGTAAGGTTTTCAGTCATGATAGTAGCTTCTTACAGAAGTTGGGGACAGGGAACAGGGAATTCGTGCCCATTTGAAGACCGCTATATCAGGTACAATGGAGCGTGTACCTATGATGCTCGTTGAGCAGCTTCCCGCAGGGTAGCTACAGCGCAATAATGGGAAGGCATAAGCCATTTTTTTGCTTTCTGGGTTTTTGTTGATGCTATTGCACAGCCTGAGCTGCAATCGACTATGCTTTCCTATCAGATAGAGCGTGAGCCTTCTTGGGACATTAAAGGTAAATCCGGTCGCCTAAGGGGTTTGGAAATAATTTTTCTGTTGCTTGCCGTTTGTCGTTTCCGTAAGTCATCACAGATGGCTTTCAAATCGTAATTGAAAGTTCTAGCGTGTTCCTCTCGAATTCTGTAGATCTCTTCTAGAATTTCATCTCTCCACATTTTTATTCTCCCATTAATCAAATAGTGGATAACTCCTATTATACTGGTTTCAATGTAGACGGTTTCGCTCACAGAAATCTCTAAAATCTCTTCATCCCTCATCCTACAGCATTTAATCCTTGTTCTGAGGGTGTGTTGCTAAAGCCTCCGTTTCTAATCCTTGCAAATTGTCTGATTTCGAGGTAGCACCATTATGTTTAGCTAGCTCTTCTTCCAATACCTGAATTGCTCCTTGGATGCGGAGTAAGGTTTCACGGACATTGGCTTGTTTGGCTTCTAAATCGGCGAGTACTTTTTGTCCTGATTCAAATTCGGCTTTTAGTTGGGTTAGGCGTTTTTCTAGTTGTTCTTTCATGTTCCTTGTTGAGGATGATCGGTTACAATACAGCAGTTTTTAATTGGGTGAGGTGCAAATTATTGGGTTTTAGGGAGTAGGGAGTAGGGAATAAAGAAGAGGGAAAAAATCCTCTGTACTTCGTTACTATTAAAACCGCTATAGTATATTATAGCGTTTCTCGCAGTTATGAGGTACAGTCTTCTTTGACGTTGATTCCCTATCTTGATGCAGCGCATCCCTCTTCCCTATTCCCTCTTCTGTCTTCCCTGTTCCCTGTTCCCTGTTCCCTGTTCCCTACAATCCATAAATTGTATATCTCATAGCTATGATAATTGCTATATTTCAGATAGTTTTTGATAATAACTTTTCCACTGACACTTCAACATGGGGAAAAGCAACTGGATATAAAGTTCCATAGGCTTTGGTTTGTTTGATTTGATAACTATCCCCTGATGGTTGCTGAAACACGATCAGTTGTTGAGCTTTTAAATCTACAACCCAGTATTCTAAAATGCCAGCACGAGCATAGGCAATTCGCTTCTGTTCTAAGTCTTTTTCCAAGGTAGTGTCAGATATTTCTATCAATAAGTAAATTTCCTCGGCAGAAGGGTGACGATTGTCATACAAGGAAACTGGCAATTTAACAACAGCAATATCTGGTTCAGGTTCTGAATCAGGAAGGGAAACCGGATGTGCTTCGTAGATTTTAGCGCGTCCCCGGAGCTTTTCCCGTAAATAGTCTGCCATAGAATCGTTGATTTTCCGATGCAATGGTCCCTCTGGTGACATTTCAATAATTTTTCCCTCTAGTAATTCCACATGACGCTCACTGAGGATACCTGCTGCAATCATGTGATGATAGTCTTCAATTGACCATTTAGCTAAGGTAATCATTGCTCTACTCTAATTAAAGATGGCTCTTTTGGAATTGCTCCTTGGATGGGGAGTAAGGTTTTACGAACATTATTTAATAACTTGGCACAATCACCTCAATTTCAGGATGCCAATTAAAATCATCTTCATTAAACGTATAAATACTGGTTACTCCATGGGATATCATAATTGCCAGGTGCATTAAATCAAATACTCTAGCCCCCTTTACAGGGTTTATTTTGAGCAATTCAAACCATTCCTTAAAGATATTATCTGACATGGAGAGAAGTTCTATATTGGGCATTTGCATAAATCTTTCAATCCGCATTATTGTCTCTTGAGTAGTCAGAGGATTGGCTACAGATTTGGAACTAGTAACAACAGCATAAAACTCGGCAATTACCTGAGAATACAGACAGATAACTTCTCTTTGACTAGGTCTTAAAATTTCTAAAGCTGCCCGATGTTTTTGCCTATTATCCTTACTTAAATCAATTGAATATACCAGAATGTTAGTGTCTAAATACCGTTTTATTTTCTTATTCGATGCCATAGACATTACTTCTAGTAAGTGGTTCTTTTACACCAAGGTCAGCAACCAACCAATCAAACTCTTGATGAAGTTGCTTCAAGTCTTCTTTCTCTTTGTATTCTTTTTTACTTATATCTTGTGAAAAACTATTCTGTTGAGAAACCGCCTTAAAAGCAGCAATAATTTCTTCAAGCATAGCAATCTGTTTCGGACTTATATCTGTCACATCTATGACTTTATTTTTCATTACAATTTTCCTCGTTTACTATTAGGTGTTTTGATTATAGCATGAGCGATCTCACTTGGTTCA
This sequence comes from Moorena sp. SIO1F2, assembly GCF_010672755.1. Lineage (NCBI taxonomy): Bacteria > Bacillati > Cyanobacteriota > Cyanophyceae > Coleofasciculales > Coleofasciculaceae > Moorena > Moorena sp. SIO1F2. The sequence goes on along the minus strand of NZ_JAAHFV010000033.1, from coordinate 24,450 downwards.
TGTAGGGTGGGCAGTGCCTACCAACTGTTTTGAGTTCGGCTAGACGTTTCTCCAGTTGTTGTTTCATGTTCCTTTAATTTTTAGATTCAGGTTCGGTTGAAATTTGGAGATGGTGCGTTACGCTACCGCTAACGCACCCTACAAGATCGGCGATCGCACTTTCTAGACATTGTATGCATTTATGTCTTTATTTTAATCCTCGGAGAGTGACACAAGAGGGATTAGAGCGGGTTTAGTTGTCAAATGACTAATGATTTCCTAAACACCTATTATTGGTAAGTAAAATGCCATGACCACAAGTGTTCTTCCGCCACCGAAGCCATCTAGGCATGATGGGTTGCTAGTCCACCTTGCCACATTGTCGCCAACTTTCTTCGACTGGAGCTTAACGGTATGCTCACCTGTCCCAAGCGGCAAGACGAGATTGCCATTCAAATTCACATTAGGATGATTAGAGCTATGGGCTTGAAAGTGCGAACCAGATTGGGGACAGCCATTACCGTCCACGACTAGCCTTGTTGCAACGAGATTACGACCTTTACAATTCCCCTCTGGTTGGACATTAATGGAATAGGTACAAAAAATTATTGCTTTTCTATCTAGGGTGAAAGTAACTGATGTATCGGAAACATCTTCCCACCCCGCGCATGTGATAGAAACATCAGTCTCTGGTTGGGCTGCCCATATTCCAGCCAAAACCCCGCCACCTTTAATTTGTCCTGACACATCCAGCTTTGCCTCTGGACTATCCGTACCAATCCCCACATTGCCCTTTCCAGGCATTAAGGCAATATGATCGTCACAATGATTAGATGTTCCAATCTCCAGTGTCTTTGCCTCTGGTTCGCATCCTCGACGGTAATATCTGATCCAGGCAGCATCACCACAACTTAGTTGTATCGCTCCAGTTACAGTTAGGTTTTTTACTGAAAGCTCCTGACTCGCAGAACCAGAAAAACGTGTTTTTGTGTCTACATAGGTTTTAATTGCTTTCTCCGTTGGTATTGCCCGATCGCTATTACCTTCGAGAGTACAATCACAAGAAAATTCATTCACCGCTACTCCCTGTTGTAGCTTAAGATTGCCCTTCACTTCTAGTTTTGCCCCTGGATTTGTCGTCCCAATCCCCACATTACCATCTTTGGTGACGTTGAATACATCACACGCTTCTGCTGTAGAAAAGCTCAATCGCCCACCAGGTTTATTGGCAATTTCTACCCGATTATTCAATCCTTCGTTGGTGGAAAGTTCTAAGACGGCTAGGTTAGTGCAAGATTGAAATAAGCCTACTGCATCTGATCCTAGGACATGAAACTTGTGAGTTGGATTGCTCGTCCCAATCCCCACATTGCCTTTCCCAGGCATTAAGACAATATGATCGTCACAATGATTAGATGTTCCAATCTCCATTGTCCTTGCCTCTGGTTCACCTCCTCGACGGTAATATCTGATCCAGGCAGTATCACCACAACTTAGTTGTATCGCTCCATTTACAGTTAGGTTTTTTGCTGAAAAATCCTGACTCACAGAACCATGGAGAAGCGCTTTAGTATCGGCATAGGTTTTAATTGCTTTCTCCGTTGGTATTGCACAATCGCTATTATCTTCGAGAGTACAATCACAAGAAAATTCATTCACCGCTACTCCCTTTAGTAGCTTGAGATTGCCCTTCACTTCTAGTTTTGCCCCTGGATCTATCGTCCCAATCCCCACATGGCAATCTTTGATAACCATCTGTACTGTTCCGTCAGTACCAGGGTTCAGTTCATTTTTATCATGAGTACCACCTTTGTACCAAGCAAAATTATTGTCAGTGCGGAAATATTGAGTGCTATCCTGTATCCCTATCCCGTAATTATTATTACACATGTTAATTATCTGTCTTGTCGGTGTATCAAAGCTAAGACTTCCTGAGACAGATAATTCCTTTGTGGTTGTACGCCCATCTACCAGTAGGTTGTTATTCCCTGGCTCGCAATCACCACCAACGTGCAAACCGCCATTTATAGAGAGTTTAGCCCTTGGATTTGTCGTCCCAATCCCCACATTGCCCTTTCCAGGCATTAAGACAATATGATCGTCACAATCATTAGATGTTCCAATCTCCAGTGTCGTATTTTCTCCTGAATTTCCACAACGGTAATACCTGATCCAGGCAGCATCTTTACTCCCATAATCCGGTTCTTTAGTAAAGAAAATACCGTTGTTTTTTTTATTCCCCGCACTTGGTTTAATTACTCCATTTACAGTTAGGTTTTTGGTTGAAAAATTCTCACTCGGAGAACCATTGAGAAGTGCTTTAGTATCGGCATAGGTTTTAATTGCTTTTTCCGTTGGTATGGCCAGATCGCTACAACCTTCGAGAGTACCATCACAAGAAAATGCATTCACCGCTACTCCGTAGCATAGCTTTAAATTTCCCTTAACTTCTAGTTTGGCATCTGGACAGGTCGTCCCAATCCCCACATTGCCTGATTCTCTATCAATGGTTAAATGTTTTCCTTTTGAAACGCAGTCGCTATAGCTTTCTATATAGAATTTGTTGTCTGGATTCCCAATGTACTTAAGGTCAAAACCCCAGTTTGCTGCGGTCGATTCTCGCAATTGAATGGTTGCATTATCATTATCTCCTTGCCCCCAAATCTTCAGGACAGGTTCATTTCCTTTAATTTCCAGCTTGGCATCTGGACAGCTCGTCCCAATCCCCACATTGCCATCTTTATTAATCAGAAAAATCGTATCCTTTAACTCATAATCAATGCGCAAAGCCTCTTCATGACACGTCTGGTGAATATGGAGTTTCGCCGTCGGCTGATCGATACTCAGTCCCACATTCCCGTTACTCCTGTCAATAAAAAGCTTACTATCTCCAGAATTATATTTTATATTTAAACCTGGCTTATCTCCTGATTTTTGATTAATACTCCAAGTCTTCGTATCACCCGCATAAAAATCCAATAGTTTCTCATCCGTACCCTGGGCGGTAATCTTCAGGGGGGCGGTAATCTTCAGGGGAGTATCTTTTCCCGGCTTTTCTATGCCATCCTCTTTTATATTGAGGGTGGAATCAATAAAGTCTGCAAAATCCTGTTGAGAAGGCTTTGCCCCTGTCTTGAATAATTTTTTTAGGTCACATCTATTCTTGGGTTCCATGATATTTAACTCCTTTTAAATAACTTCAAAATCAGTAACAATACTCATATAACCAATCCCATCAAAATCCTCTTCATCATAAGATTTTTCTGTGCCCATCAGGTAGATAATATGTTGAGGGGCAGAAACCAAAATTGAATCAGGATGTTGCACCTGGGCAAGATTAGACGGAATCACCCGATAATAGATATCTGACTTGCCGCCAGATCCAGCTTTAATGCCGACTTGCTCAATTAATTTGAGATAGCCAACATAATCTACATAGGGTCTTTTATCAATAAAATGGATCACTGAGGAATTATGGATTGAACTACCAAAGGTAATATATGCTTGTTCTTCATAGGCCCACGGGGACAAAAAGCGTTTAATATCTTCATTGAGTTGTTTGAGATAGTACCCCTGGTCACATCCAGCGCGAAAACGGATACCCACTTTGTATTGAATGGGTTTGTAGCGGGGATTTTTCACCACGATTTGCACAAATGGGGAGGTATAGTTTTGCAGGTATACCTGGATTTCCTTTAGTAAGTAGGAAGGTGCTTTGGGTTCCAGGGGAAAGAAAGGCGCAGTATTCGCCACGTCGGGAATTACCACCACAGTTACCTTGGCATCACCAGGATTGTGGTTGCCAGCAGCAGAGGTGATACATTTCACCTTATAGATTTGGGGGAAATGTTCCAATACCAGGCGTTCGTAATCCCAGGCAGTTATAGCCCTCTGTTTATGGCGCAGTCTTTCACTCACCCGCATGGTGAAGGCGCGATTGTCTTCTTTTGGTTTACCGCCAAAGGAACTATAGGGCTGTTGTACTGTGTTGATGGCGGGATCTCGTGTTACAAATCCTTGAATGGAATTAGCTGGGAGCGGTTTACTTAAATGGTCGGCTGCATTCCCCTGATTCACAAAGGTCGCCCTGACTGCTTGGGTTTTGATGTCCAGAGTATCAGGAATTGCAGCAGCGTTTTCCGTGACGGTGCCTCGTAACCAATGTAAACCACTGGGTAATAATTGCTGCTGACTGGTGGCTCCCTCAGGGATACTCAAGCGGATAATCCCCGAATCCACTAACCCGTTGGTACTATCGGAAAGCATCTCTGTATCTTTAAATTCTTGCCAAGAATTACCACTCAAGTAACTCCAGTGAATCTGTGGTGGAGTTAGTTCCCCATTGCCACTTCCCGGTATCATTTGGAAGAGGATGGAAATGTTTTGGGGTGGTTGCAGATTGCGGATACCGATGTATAAAGTGCCTTCTTCTTGATAGTTCGGTAACAGATAATATTGGTTGTCTTGATATAGAGTTTGGATATCGGCATAGCCAAAGGGATGAAGTTGGAAGATTTGACTAGAGTGAGGTTGATTTGGGGCGTTTTTTAGGTCAATCTCCTCTGAGGCGGTATAGTCGAGGGAGATGGCTTTAACTTGCGGGGTGTAAGGGGGATAAACGGTTATGATTTTGATATCATCATTCGTTGCCAAAGCCACCTTATTTAATACTACTGGATATAAATCATGGGCAAATGCAAAATCTGGGCTTGCTAATTCCAGTTGAAAATACCTTCTTTGTTCAAAAGGATCATCTGTATCGGTTTCATAGGAAGAAGTGTCGAGAGAATAGCCTGGAATTTGATAATTGAGGTGAATTGGATTACTTAAAGTATTGTCTTCTTGGGTAAAGATAGATTTGGAGCTTTCAATCTCCACACAGCTTCTGTTATTGCGAAGTTTCAAACTGGCTTTAAAGCTGTCATTAGTAATTGCCTCCGTAATTACCTTGGTGCTATTGTATGCCTCATAATGAGTGGAAAAGTCTTTAGGAAGTCCCATCCACTCGATATTAATGGTAATACTATCTAATTTTTTGGTGCTAATTTCTCGATTAGCGAAGTAAAATCCAGAACCTGCTTTAGGATTCTGCCCAAAGGGTTCAACAGTACTTTTGGGATTTAGTACTAAGTTATCGTTCCGCAGTTGGACATCTTGAATATTTTCTACTTCAACTTGTATATTGACTTTTTCTAAGGATATTGATTTTAATTGATCGTAATAAATAATTTTTCCCTCGGATTTTTCTGACGGTGATATTTCTTTAAACAGAATTTTTACCACTGGATAGGGACTGTCCAGGAAAAAAGTTGACTGATCTGGTTGTGGTGGCAAAATAGCGGGTAGGGTAGAATCCAGGGTTAACTGAAACTGTAAACTGTTGAAATAAATAGCAGAAGGACGATAGAAGTTAATCTGGTCAGTACTAACAGCCTCTTGAGAGAAATTACCGATACCAATTTGCTGTATATTAGCTTCTTTATTGCTAACTAATCCTGTAATCTCGAATATGTAACCATCATTCCAGACAAGAAGTTGCTTCACGTTGCTAGCAGAAAAGGTATGTTCAGAGCCTTCACGAAAAGAAACGCTTGTCAAGTTATCGTTGTCCGAAGCAGTGGAACCCAGAGATATTTCTGTACTGCTATAAGAGACTAGTGGTTCTTCTACAAGAAAAACGCCAATTTCATATTCAAAGGATTCCGGCTGTATCCATTGCGCTTCACTACTCAAGTAAATTTCAAAAGGGCCATTTTCACTACTTAGTATTGCCTGGAACTTATCCCGATTCAAAGTCCTTTCTTCACCGGTGAAGGTAAGGGTAATATTACGTGTTCCTTCTTGTAACAACAAGACGGGAGAAGTAACGGCAAAACCGATGGACTTTTGCGGGGTTTGAGTAATGTTACCAAAAGTCTTAAAACGTTGTGCTTTAGTTGCTTGTCCCTCTTCTGCCTCAATTATAGAACTGGCATGGATATTCTTAATTTCGGTTTTTCCAATGGGAGGGTAAGTAAAGTTCCTTTTTTTTGTTTGCGCTTTCTCAACGAGGCGATAGACTTCTTTCCAGTTAGTATTTTCTGTAGTAGCTTGGATTTCCATAATCTTCCGGAAATCTGCCACACTCAGATACAGTTCTTCTTTGACATATCTAATAACTCGCTCTTGGTCAAGATGATCAAATATCTGTTGGAGGGTTTTATAACCATTAGGCATTTCCGGCAAATCATCACCAGGATTAGGATGACCAAGAGCCAATTGCATCATGCTCTCGAAACCAGACTGTTCTCGCTTTTGTTTTAAGGCATTACGCCTCCCCATGGTAATTTTTTTTCTGTAGGCTTTTTCAATTATTTTATAAACTTCGTTCCATTCCAACTCTGTAGGTTCTTCTATATCTGCTTCGGCCTTATTTATTTCTCGGTCATGTATTTCAAAGCAATAGTTAAAATCGTCTGTGTTGAGGAAAAATAATTGTTCTGTAATATAAGAGGTTATGTTATTATCTGTTTGTTTATTATCTTGAGTCGCTTGATAAATAGTTCCTTTGAGATAATTAATATCAACATCAACATCAACAGTTTGACCATCAACTTGAACATTTATCTTAGGAAGTTGGTCTCCTTGGTTGGGGCTGCCAACCGCCCATCGCAGCATATTTTCAAAACTTTGATCGCTCTTATTATCTTGATTATGAATTTCTTCTAAACCAATAGAATTTTTTTCTATAAATAACGTTTTGAGGCTGGCTACTTGAGCTTGATTAACAACTATATCTTCATCGGTGGCATAGTTAATATTAACCCCTTCACTATCTTGTCCAGCACTGAGCAAAGTACCCTTGTTAATAAGATGGGCTTCTTCTCCTTGCGCCAGCTCAAAAATTACATGAATCTTGTCTGGAACTTCCTCTTTTGTCGTTAACGCCAGTACCTCTTTATAGTAAAAATCGAGATATCTTTGGGTCAGTGCCTTGAACTGTTGCTGAGGATAGCGTAATAATTGTAAAAACGTGAACAACAAAACTAGATGAGGTTGAGCTAATTTACTCTGTGTCGATGGCTCGTCTGCGAAACTTTCCGGGTTATTAATGTAAGCAACCATTTGCTCAACATCTCCCGCCAAGAAACTCGACCAATTACCATTTATCCGATTGGACTCATCGTAATAGTTTAGTTTTGTGGCATACTCTTGTACGAAGGTGAGTAAATCATAAACATCCCGCTCATCTACTCCCACATAATCTGGTTCGAGTTCCCTTAGCAAGCGTCCGCGCTGACTAACGCCATCCCGAAAAATTTGATGTATAATTTTCTTGTTTGTATTCATAACTAAATTCTACATCATTGATCAAGATGGCGGATGTAAACTTTATTAACAAGCCAATCTTAAATAAAGTAATAAATATTCATATAAGGAACGAAAATAAAATTGTAAGCATTCAGCTATCAGCCGTCAGCGCTCAGCTATCAGCTAATGGGCTAGGGCGTGTCTTCAAACTCGGAGATCCCCCTAAATCCCCCTTAAAAAAGGGGGACTTTGAGTATGGCTCCCCCCTTCCGCGCGGGGGGCTGGGGGGGATCTAAATCTTGCGGAAAACTTTGAAAACACGCCCTAGGCTCACGCTACTTGAGGTGCTTATGGGCTATGGACAAGCTAAACCGAACATTGAATAAGCGATGCAGCAAGGGAACAGGGCAGGCAGTCGGCCAAAGGGGGTGGGTGCATCTCAGTTTTGCCTAATGGCAAAACTGAGTTAGGATTTTTCAATGGTAGGGTGGGCAAAATTCAAGCGGTTGTCGGTTTGATTAGAAATCATGGCTAATTTGCCCACCCTACAAGAGCGGCGCTCGGACGCTAAAGGATTGTCCTATTAATTCAAAGTCTTTGGTTTCTTGATTTTTAAGTTTGGTTCGAATCTGGGCAAATTGTCTAACTACATTGGGGTTATATAATCGTTCACCACAATGTAAACAGACTTCGGCTTCTACTTGAACAATGGCTGTATTTCCCCCACCTTTGAGGAGTTTTTTAACTTGTTTTGTGGTCAATTTTACTTGACAATTAGGACATTTTTTCGGGGTTTTAATCACTATCTCCTTATTTTACCATTAATCCACTTTTTCGGATCAGGTCGATATACAGTAACTAAAATAGCTGTGTTTGTTTCTTGATCATAATCCCGGACGCTATGAATTGGCTCAGTTGCAAAGTTTTCGCCATAGATTAGGCAGCGCGGATAAGGTTGATGATTAGTATAGTCTTCTAGAATTTCACCATACAGGACGGAATGATAAATTTCATCAAAAGACAATTGATCTTCTTCTGCTTCTTCGTCAGCATGATCGGTAATCCAAAATCGATAATCAAGAATTGCCTCACGAATTTTATTGATATTAATTCATTTTAGCTTACATCTGATTAAGGATAAGTGTATTTTCCTATTTTAATCGATAAAGCACCGAATATTACCAGTAGTAGGGTGGGCAAATTCTGAGAGTTTGACAATTTGATCAAGAATCATGTCCATTTGCCCACCCTACAAAAGCGATCACACTATTAGTGGTCGGGTGGGCAAATTCTGAGAGTTTGACAATTTGATCAACAATCATGTCCATTTGCCCACCCTACAAAAGCGTACGCACTATTAGTGGTCGGGTGGGCAAATTCTGAGAGTTTGACAATTTGATCAACAATCATGTCCATTTGCCCACCCTACAAAAGCGTACGCACTGATAGCTGAATGCTGATAGCTAATAGCTGATATAGCAATCCGTGTAGGAATTTAGAGAACTTTGTTCCCTACTCCCTACTCCCTACTCCCTACTCCCTGTTCCCTTTGCTCTAGCTGATAGCTGATCGCTTGCGTTCGCGTAGCGGCTCTTTCAGAGCATCGCATTTCTTTACATTATCTCTCAAAAAAAAATTTCTAAAAACCCTTGACAATGTTATTTATACTCATTATGAGTATAAACGTAAACAAAAAGCAAAAGGTTACCCTTATGCCATCAGAATTTCCAACTAATAATCCAGACAACAATCCCGATGATTCTTCCTCAAAAAAAATCCGTGTTCAGCACATTTTGAGGGGCTCCCGCAAGGCAGTAACTAATACCATGCATGCCCTGTATGCACTGGGTTACGCCCAAATATCCGAGTGGAGTCCTCTGCAGCCGACGGATGTTCCCGGAGAATTCATAACAATTATGACCAAGTACTTGAGGCTCCGTTAACACGTTAAATTGCTGGGGGGTTTTCCCCCCGGCCAAACCATCCGGTCCAATCCCGTAGCGTGACCTTCGGCCAATCCCATAGGATCACGTCTGGATAAGTTAGAAAACTGAATGACATAAGGTAAATTCCTAGCCGTGGATAGTATTTCTGCGGCTATTTTTTTTTAGGTTGTTCGCCTTTGGCGTTCCCGAAGGGTAGGTTAGTTGGTTGAAGGTTGAACGCGATGGACGAAGTCCCGCTTTCAGCGATCGCGTGGCCTTTTGGCCAAGGTTAGGCGTAGGGTGGGCAAATCATGAAAGTAATACCATAAGATCGCGAATCATGTCGATTTGCCCACCCGACCTGAGTTGAAAGCACTGTAGGGTGGGCAAATTCTGAGAGTTTGACAATTTCATCACGAATCATGTCGATTTGCTCACCAAACAAGAGCGATCGGCGTTCGCGCAGCGTGGCCAAAGGCCTCAGCCGCCCCAAAGGCGATCGCATTACAAGATCGGCGATTGGCCGTAGGCCACGCTACGCGATCGTACTTGTATAATTGAGTTAATCTCAGTTCTGATCTGCACAAGATGCCTAACCGCGATCGCTTCCATTATGGTGTTCGCCGTGCCCTAGAAAAAGACGGGTGGTTGATTACTGATGATCCCCTTCGCCTGCGTTGGGGTAAGCAAGATATGTACGTCGATCTAGCAGCAGAAAAACTGCTCCTAGCTGAGAAAGATCAGCTACAGATTGCTGTTGAGATTAAAACCTTTGGTGGTCCCTCTTCAATTGCTGATGCTCAAAAATCCCTAGGTCAATATTTTATTTATCTCTCTGTGATCAAACGCTTAGAACCTCAACGCAAGCTTTATCTAGCACTCCACGAAGAAGTATATGAAGATTTCTTTACAGAACCCCTGGGAGAAATCATTCTCAGTGATTACAAAGTGCCTATTATTGTCTTTGACCCCGATCGGGAGGTTATTATCCGATGGATAGATTAACTAATTACCGCAAACTAATTCGAGAAATTATCACAAATCATACAAAAGTGCCCTATAAGCATGGAGATATTAAGTTTGAGACGGTCTTTGATCCGGAATCCGATCGCTACCTGCTGATGATTTTAGGCCGTCAGAATAAGCACTATCAGCATGGTTGTTTAATCCATGTTGATATTATCGACGGAAAAATCTGGATTCAACGAGATGGCACAGAAGTTGGAGTGGCTAACGAATTCGTTGAAGCTGGTGTCCCAAAAAAGCAAATTGTTTTGGGTTTTAAGTCACCATTACGCAGGAAAGATACGGAATTTGCCGTTGCGTAGGGCGTACCCTATTAGCGCGATCGCAAAAGCTAGGGTAGTAGATCGCATTCCGTCGGGTAGGGTGGGCAAATACTGTACCGAAGGCAATTTCATCATCAATCCTGACTATTTGCCCACTACAAGCAAGGGGTAGGGTGGGCAAATCATCAACCATAAACGAATAAATCATAAATCTAGTCCATTTGCCCACCCTACTGCTCGCTTTGTGTCATGTCCATTTGCCCACTACTCCGGCCCATTTGCCCACCCTACTACTGAATCGGGATTAAACTGAAACACACGATGCTCGCCACGATCAATATCTCAATATGTCGAACTATCGTCGTTCTTATGTGCCAGGAGGAGTATTTTTTCTGACAATAGTCACATATCGCCGTATTCCTCTATTTTCAGATGTTGAGAATATATTTCGGTTACGGAAGGCGATCGCAAAAATGCGGACAGAAAAACCCTTTGACATCACAGCAGCGGTTGTGTTACCGGATCATCTTCATTTTATCTGGTCGTTACCACCGGATGATTCTAATTATTCGAGCGCGAGTCTCTCGGTTTAAGGTGTTATTTACCCGCTCTTTACGGGGAAAACGCTCATTTTCGGTAGATGTTTCTGCTTCTCGTCGTAAGCATCGAGAAAGCAATGTCTGGCAACGTCGGTTTTGGGAGCATACAATTCGTAATGACCATGATTTACACCGACATTTAGATTATATTCACTATAATCCAGTTAAACATGGTTTGGTGTCTTGTCCTCATTTGTGGGAATATTCCAGTTTTCACAAATGGGTGGAGCGAGGCAAGTATCGACCCGATTGGGGGTGTTGTTGTGGGATGAATTTACCACCAGTTCTAGATTTTCGCGATTTAGAAGATTTTGCAGGGGAGTAGGGTGGGCAAATTATTAATGTGGTGTAGGCGTAGGGTGGGCAAATTATTAATGTTTGACCAATTGATCTCGAATCATGTCCATTTGCTTACCCTACAAGAGCGATCGCACTTTTCCATATTTTTGCCAGGCTTCTGTAGTGGGGTAGGGTGGGCAAATTATTAATGTTTGACCAATTGATCTCGAATCATGTCAATTTGCCCACCCTACTGCTCGCTTCATCTAGATAACCATTATTAAGCAACAAAATAGTCGGGTAGGGTGGGCAAATAAGGAGAGTTTGGCAATTTACTCAGGTTTCCTGACCATTTGCCCACCCTACCATATCATCGTACGCACTTCTTGAGCAGCGTACGCACTAAGTATTTCTCCATTCTCATTTCTTCCTTCCTGTTCCTCCTCTCCTTCTTTTCGTTTGTGGTTCCGTTGTTAATCCATGATTCTCTTGCTCTAATGCTTCCTCTATTAACCCTTTGGCTGAGTCAAACATCCCATCCCATGTCATTGAATTCCTCAAGAAGTCTACTACTTCTTTCACCGTTTTTATATGCCATACCTGCTGCCGGATTCCCTCTCCTACTGTTGCGTATCCAGAGCTTTGAGGTGACCCACTCATGCTCCCCGAATTACTTCTGTTGGGCGTACTCATCCAAGTTGGTTGGCTGCTGTTCCCTCTTGTATCTTCTGTTCCTGCGCTTGGTTCCCTTCTTTCCTGCAATTTCTCCTCGAACTTTTGTAAATCTGTAGCTTCCATTTTTACCTGCATTGGTTCGGGTATCCATGCAGATAATTTACCACTATATATATTATTCTCTTTTATATTGACCACTATTCCTAATAGCTTGGCCAGCTTCTTTAGGTCTACTTGGTATTCCTTTCTTGGAATAATAATTTTAACAAGTGTGCCTCGCTTTTTTCCTTTATTATAACTATTTGATATCATCTCACTTTTCATTTTTTTCTCTTGTGCTGCCCACTTCCCTATGTTTAAATCTCTCGACATTGGTACCAAATTTTCATAACCGTCCGCATAGTGAGTGTCTTGGCTGTTTTCACTCCATAGCGCGTGCGGGATTAGATGGCCTCCTTCTTTGTCCGATGCGAACATCGATGATTTTAGTAAAAACTCATCTCTCCCGAACTTTCCAATCACACCACTCTTATATGTTTTCCTTTTTATTCCTCTATCATTTTCTTCGTTCGGAGCAATCACTGCATTGACCTTTAACGGTGCCTCCGTATCGGTTTTCTTTGGCATACTCAGGAGTCTCTCTATTAGTTCTTCATACTTTAATCCCTCTTTACCCGACTTGTTATCAAAATATGATTTAGCATTACTATCTTTTTTTATCGCTTCTCCTGGTGGTGATATTTTTGTTTTCTGAACTTCATAATTCAATACCTTTCTTTGGATTACTGGGGGCTGGTTCCATCTTACTTCTCTTTTTTCTGGCTTTTGGGTTTCTCGAAATGCCGTATGATCGTCTTCGTCCGATTGCTTCCATGTTTTTATCCCCATTACATCGGCTTCCCTCTCCAACACCACATCCTCATTCAACCCCACCCCCTTCATCTGTTTCCTCGGCGTTACCCTTCCCTGCTTCTGCTGCACCACATGCCACGCCTCATGAGCCAAATGCCTCTCCTGCCCCGGCCCCACATGAATATCCGTCCCCTGTGCATAAGCTAGTGCCTGCAACTGTGCCGGTTTCTCCGAGTTGTAATGCACCCTCACATCATCCATCGAATAGCCCGAGAGGTTCTCTATCCCTGCCTTGAGGCGATCAGGCAAGCCAGTTTTGTTTTCTTTTTCCCTCCTCGATGCCCTCATGCTATCGCCATAGGTCACCGAATCCCCCGTCAACGGTTGTGCTGTCCGCTGCACCATCATCCTTTTCGGCTGCACTACCAGATGCCCACCGTGATTCGCCCCTTCTTGGTTTTTCTCCACCGGCTGTCCAAACGATAACTTAGCTTGCAGCCCCTTTTCATACCATCCTGTGTCGGGCACGTATTGTCCCGTTTCAAGGGAGTGCATCACATTAGCCATTCTACTTCCCCATTCCCCGACCGCCTCTTCCGCGTTCCACTCCCTGTCCTCGGCATCCAATCTTCTTCTAGAACCCATCACTCTGGAGTCTTTCTTTTTTTGAGCAATTGTCCTAGAAGTAGAGTGAGAATATTTCGGTTTATAGGTATGAGTAGTGCGCATAGCTATTTCCTTTTTCCTTGTACCCTATTAGAAAAGAATATAAGTCGATTCCACCGTCTTCCAGGAGCGCGACATGGCACCCCTTTCTAAAACCAACTGGTATCACTCTAATCTTAGTTCTCTGTTTCTAGAAATCGAGCGAGTTCGTAACTATTTAGAAAAATACATAGAAGGTAAAAAAAATCAACAAAGCGTTACAGAATTTGTTGACGATACTTCTGCCCTGGCTCAACTTTGTAACAAATTCCTTCTCTCCCCCTTTGAAAGGGATATCCTGCTCATGTGCGCGGGAATGGAAATAGAACCATACTTCCATTCTTTGTTTGCCAAAGCCCAAAAAAATAGTCCAAACAAAAACTATCCTACTCTCAGTTTAGCTTTTGACGCCCTTCCCGGAGCCAATTGGGGTGTCCTTTCTCCCCAACGCCCTTTACTAAATTTGCAACTGCTCCACATTGAACCAGGATTGATCCTAAGCCAGTCCCCCCTCTATATTGACCAGCGTATCCTCTGCTTTCTATTAGGTGAATATGCCACAGACCAGGAATTAGCAGGAAAGATCAAACCCCAACCGCCTCAGACGAACCTTCATCTTTTGCCTAGCTCTCAGTTAAGTATAGTGGAGCAATTGATAAGCATTTGGTCTGGGGGCGAGGGGACAAATAGCTCTCCCGTGGTGCAATTATCTCGCTCGGATCGAAGCACTAAATACCAAATTGCCTCCGCCACTTGTCAGGGTTTGGGGTTAAAGTTACACACTCTAGAACCATTGGCTCTGACCACCAACCCCCAGGAAGTGTACCAACTGGGGAAGCGTTGGGAAAGGGAAGCAATACTTAGCAATAGTGTCCTGTTTATTGACTGCGATAGTTATAATTTTTCTGAGCCTGGGCGGGAGTTGGCTCTGAGCAAATTTATTGATAGTATCAATACTCCTTTAATCCTCAGCTGCAATGACCGAAAAATTGACTGTCAGCGGACTATTGTTAACCAAGACATCCCCCCATTGAGCCACGAGGAAAAATATTGCCTGTGGGAAAGCCATATAGGGTCAGCAGCAGCAGAACTTAACGGTCAACTTGAGCGCATCGCCGTTCAGTTTAACCTCAATCATGCTACTATTCAAGCTGCCTGTGATCAATTCAAAATTCAAAATTCAAAATTCAAAATTCAAGACTCTACTCAATTATGGGATTTCTGCCGCCATAATGCCCGTAATCAATTAGATCACTTAGCGCAACCTATCAATGCTACAGCTACCTGGGACGATCTGGTTTTACCAACCCCACAACGGCTGCTTCTTGGGGATATTGCCACTCATCTGAGACACCGGTATAAAGTCTATCAGCAATGGGGTTTCGCCCAAAAAGGCCATCGGGGTTTGGGCATCAGCGCCCTATTTTACGGGGCTAGCGGTACTGGTAAAACCATGGCAGCAGAGGTATTAGCTAAGGAATTTCGCCTGGATCTTTATCGCATCGACCTAAGTAGAGTTGTCAGTAAATATATTGGTGAGACGGAAAAGAATCTGCGGCGGATCTTTGATGCAGCTGAAACTGGTAGTGCTATTCTGCTGTTTGACGAAGCCGATGCCCTGTTTGGTAAGCGTACCCAAGTTCAAGACAGTCACGACCGCCACGCTAACATCGAAGTCAGCTATTTGCTGCAACGTATGGAAGCCTATCAAGGGTTAGCGATATTGACCACCAATTTCCAAAGCGCCCTCGATAGTGCCTTTTCGCGCCGCATTCGCTTTGTGGTCGAGTTTCCGTTTCCCGGACCCGAAATCCGTACCCAAATTTGGCAGCGCATTTTTCCAGCCCAGACACCAACCCAAGACTTAAATTACCAGAAACTGGGTCAACTCAATGTAGCAGGCGGAAATATTCGCAATATTGCCCTAAATGCCGCTTTTTTGGCCGCCGCCGCCGATGAACCCGTGAACATGGAACTAATCTACGAAGCCACAAAACGGGAATATCTTAAATTGAAGAAAATGTTGACAAACGATGAGATAGAAGGGTGGTTTTAGTTGTGGGGAGTTTTAGGGAATAGGGAATAGGGAATAGGGAATAGGGAACAGGGAACAGGGAATAGGGAATAGGGAATAGGTAGAGTGGGCATCCTGCCCGCTCGAACAGTGGCGTAGGGTGGGCAAATGCTGTACCTCTGACAATTTGATCTGGAATCGGGTCCATTTGCCCACCAAACCTGAAGCGTAGGTAGTGGCGTAGGGTGGGCAAATGCTGATCCAATCACAATAAGATCTCGAATCCTCGACATGCAGCCCACCCTACAAGCTGTTGCTCTTTTTTTGACCTAAGTTAGGTATTTGCCTTGATGAGACTTTTTTCGTGACCGAATTTGCCATTGTGCTATGCCTGATTTTCGGTTTTTTTTGGGTCAGTCTTTTTCTTTGTAAGTTTTATTTAGCGGCAATCACATTATAACTTTTTAAGTAACTTATCATATTCAGTGTGAGAGCCAATCCAAAACCAAACTATTGTATCTGTCTTTTTCATAACTCCTACAGCACGCCAACCGATTCCCACCCTAACAGAGTATATTGGCTCTTGAGTCTGAAGTTTCTTAAACTCTAAACTTGGATGGTTGGGATTCTGTTTCCAAAGTTTATAATTTTTTCGTGCAGTCTGCTTTACTTTTTCTGGTAATTTACCAAAACAGTTTACAAAGTCATTGGTTAATTCTGACTTCATAATTCATCAAAACCCATAACTTTCGTTTCCCCTATCTTAGATTCATTTAATGCTTTACGGGCTAATTCGTCTAGGAAAGAGGTTTGAGATTGTGATAATGTTTTTTGCCATTTAAGTTCATTCTCAATATCTTCGATTAACTGATGAGCAAGTTCGTTTTGTATCTCTTCTGGTAAATTTTGTGCTTTCTGAAAAGCCTCTGTTAATAGATAAGTCATTAATTTCAGTATTTATCAGGAAAAACGTCTCTAAATAAATGTTAGCTTAAGTTTTCGTTTACATGCCTTACAGCGGCAATAGGGGAGTGGGCGCGGGGAGTGCGGGGCGGGGGCGCGGGGAGTGGCGTAGGGTGGGCAAATGCTGAGCCACTTCCCTATTTGATCTGGAATCATCGACATGCAGCCCACCCTACAAGCTCTGTTCCCTGTTCCCTGTTCCCTGTTCCCTGTTCCCTATTCCCTGTTCTTTGTACCTCACCCAATTGAAAACCGCTATACAAGAACTCAAACCGTTTGAGCTTCATTAAGATAAAAAGGATAAACCAGGTTAAACCTAGAATTAGTGACTCGCACGGTATAGGTAACAATTATTAACAACAATCCCTCTATTTCACTGTCCTCTATATTTATCTCCTCCACATCTATACGATGCTCATGGTTCAAAAGAGCATCAGAAATCGTGCCTCTTATTCCCGTAATTAACCCTTGAGTAATTTCCTCAAACAGAAACTGACTCAATTCGCAACCAAAGTCAGGCTGCATAATCCGTTCGGCTGGACGGGTTGACAGGATAATTTCCAAACTTTGGACAATATCCTCGTGATCAGAAACCATCTCCACCGTTCCTGTATCCCGGTTAAATGTCGGGGGAAAACTCCATCCTGTCCCTAAAAAAGAGCGGTTTTCTTCCATTTGCCTCTTGCCTCTTGCCTTATGTGTCTTTGTAGGGTGCGTTAGCTTTTAGCGTAACGCACCATTGTCCCGAATTTGGTGCGTTACGCTGTCACTAACGCACCCTACGGACTGTTCCCTCTTCCCTGTTCCCTGTTCCCTAAAACCAGGGACTCTGTACCTCACCAAATTAAAAACCGCTATAGCTCAATGCTTACCTATTTCTTGACTAACTTTTCATGTTCTGGTGATTTTAATCCCTCCTGTAAAATTGCTAATACTTGGCCTAAGTCTCCAGTTAGTAAAGCGTCTTGGGCTAACCATAAACCAGGTAAATATTCACTACAGATAATGCCTTGTTCATTCGGTTCTAGTTTAATATATTTTCCTTCCCTTAACCGAAACCAATCAAGTTCTCCGTCATAAACCCGCCAAACTAAATATTCTTGAACTTGATTACGTCGGTAAGCTTTTAATTTATCATTTAAATCAATAGAGGCCGTACTAGCTGCTATTTCTACGATTAATTCTGGCGCACCTTCTACATAGCCGTCTTCACTAATCCTTGATTGTCCATCTACCGTTAGTCTTAGTAAAGCATCCGGTTGAGGTTCATTGTCTGCATCTAGACGTACAGTCGCATTATCGCCCACTTCTACCCCTGGTGTAGCTGACCAATATGTACCCAACCAAGTCATAATACGAGCATGGGGATTAGCATGTTGGGTCATTCTTAAGGGTGATGCCATATAAACAACTCCTTCGATTAATTCCGCTTTTTTGACATTGGGCATCTGTGCATAACGCTGTTCAAATTCAACCTGAGTAAGTAGATCTCCACTTTCAAGGGGTGGAATTGGATTTTTTGGTTTTAATATGGTTTGAGACATGGTTGTTTTTAGCAGTAGGATTTGTAGGATTTGTAGGGTGCGTTAGCTTTTAGTGTAACGCACCAAAGTTCGTACAATGGTGCGTTACGCTATCGCTAACACACCCTACGGACTGTTGCCTCTTGCCTCTTGCCTCTTGCCTTTTGCCTCTTGTATCATTTCAGGATAATTACCCTTAATAAAAATCTCCCCCATCTCCCCATCTCCCCATCTCCCCATCTCCCCGCGCCCCCGCCCCACCCTTGCCTCAATTAATATCCACTCTCGAGCCTTTAATCTTGATATAGTTACCCTCCATCACAAGGTCCTTACTTGATTTTATCTTAATTCCTTGATTATCCATCGTGATTGTATTCCCATTTTCATCTTCCAATTTAATCCCTTTATCCTGCTCGGATAATTTAAAGGTATTGCCCTTGGATGTACTAATTTCGATTAACTTATTTTCATCATCAAATATAAGTTTTAGGGAGTTTTTGGTAACTATTCCTTTCTTATTATTTTCCTTGGTTACTGTCAAACCAGGCGGCAAAGCATTTTTACCACTATGCACCGCACCCAGAATTATCGCTTGTCTAGGGTCATCATTGATAAAACCGAGAATAACCTCATCCCCGGTTTCTGGTCTAAAAAAGATACCCCTTTGATTACCAGCCTCAACGGAAGCTAATCTTGCCCAAACAATACCATCTGTTTCAATTGAGGGGATTCTGACTTTTACCCTAAACTGTTTTTCTGGATCCGCTTCATACTTATCCACAATCCCAATTTGCAACCCATGAATAGCTGGAATCAATCCCGCCACTGGTGTATCAAAAATATCATTAGTTTGTTGATAAAACCAGCTAGCTGACAAGCCAAATTGTACATAGGTTTGCCAGCCTTGTCTACTAAATTGATGTCGAATAGCCGTTACTAAAGTTTTGCCATTGAAGCGCTTTCCTATTCCATCAATTTTTATCATATCTCCTGGTTTAATATCAGCAAATCCAGGTAAGTTGAAGCGACCTTTAAACAGTGACAGACGACTTTTTTGTAACTTGGCATCTGCCCAAGCTTTTACTTCCTGGTCATCTAAGGGAGCTAAACTGATTAATTGATAGTTATCTGCACCAATGGTTTTGGCTAATTCATCTCCTTTTAAATTACCCTGGGTGGTAGAAAACTCTTTCGCTTTTTGTGATTGTAATAATTTCTGTGTTTTGATATCCCAAGCTGTACTTTCTACCGACGCTTTCTGATCGCAAATATCAGCTTCCATTTCAAACTGGTAAATTTCATCTTTGCCATACTCAAAGGTATGTTTTAGTTTCCCCTTTAGTAAGGGCTCTTTAACCGTAATTTCGCCATCATCAACTAAAACCCACAGACCATTGACATCCGCACGAGATAAAATGAAATCCCAGTCAGTGCAGTAATATTGCACCATTTCCTTATGCTTTGGTTTAGTTACAGCAGTAGATTTGAATTTTAACCCCCCACCCCCAGTGTTGATGACTTTGCCGATAATATCCTTGTCTGTCATATCTCGAAACACAGCACTTTTTCGTTGGGTGGTTAGTTTGTATGCTGCATCTTTTAAATCAACAGTGAGCAGAGAACTATAGCGATCGGCTTGAACACAGTGTCTAACTATAATTCCCTTAAACACTGTTGCTTCCTTTTGTTTTTCCCCTTCATAGCGAAGCTTAATTTCAATTTCTTTGCCTGGTTTAAAAAACTCTGTATTGCTAATAGCAAATTCTTGGTCTGCCGCGTCACCATCTAATAAAATAATTTGAGCTATCGGGATTTTATTCACCTCTTTGATAATGTCAATCGACATGACATTATATTCAGAGTTCATTTTTTTACCTTTACTCAAAATTGTTGCTGTGACAACACCACTCATTATTTTTTTACTTCTCTATTGGCGGTAATTTGATAGTTGTTCCGGTTTTTAACTTTCTGAAGTTATTGACATTATTAGCACGGGCAAGCTGGATATAATAAGCCGAGTCACCATATACCTCTTGAGCCATCACAGGCAACTTATCTCCAGCTTTTATAGTTCTAGTATGGGTAAGATCGGGTGAGCTTTTATTTTCTAATTTAATTCGCTTGGAATCTTCTAGATCACCTTTAAAAACGGTATCTAACTCAGCTCTTATCGGTTGTCCGCTACGGTTGAAAAGTGTATATTTAACATTAACAGATACGAGACGACAATCAAAAATTAAGTCTCCCCATTCAATTTTGAGATATTTAGGCTCATGGATTGTTCCATCCATAAATGTTGTTAGCTTCAGAAAGCGGTCTACTTGCTTGTAAACATCTCTCGTCCCTAAAAGATTGCCAACTAATGAAGCTCCGGCAAACCCAAAACCTCCATAATCTGCTACTCCTGTGTCATCTAAAATTAACTTGAGGGACAAATTCCTGGGTTTGCTGAGAGTATATTTTGCTTCGCGTCCACGGGTATTAATACCCTGCTTAGTTTGATAAACATTCTCGTATTGTAAGGAATAGGATTCCGGATTAAACATGACTTCAAAGCTATCTTGTCCCTTTCCAGTCCGTTTTCCATCTTTATAAACACGAATCTTCAGCTTTTCTAATTTAAAATGGTTTTTGATCATATAATGATTATTTGGGTGAAGTATAAATTATTCTTGGGTTTTAGGGAATAGGGAATCGGGAATAGGGAATCGGGAATCGGGAATCGGGAACAGGGAATAGGGAACAGGGAACAGGGAACAGGGAACAGGGAACAGGCAATAGGCAATAGGCACCCACCCCTAACCCCTCCCAGGAGGGGAAGGCAATAGGCAATAGGCAATAGGTAAAAAAGAATGTGTACCTCATAGCTATGATAAACGCTATCTCATGTTATTACAATTACCCTTAATAAAAATCTCCCTATCTCCCTATCTTCCTATCTCCCCCTCTCCCCACCCTCCCCACACTTCCTTACCTTATCTCTCTTTTTTCCGCTCCAGTATTTTCAGTACCTGGGCCACACAAGCAGCAATTATTTCACCTTTTTGTTCATAATTTTCTCCCATCTGGGGAGCTAAAGTATTATCATAACTATGTCCATTCTCACTATTTCCATGCTTAGACTCACTATTATCCACAATGTTGGCACGAATAATTAATTCTTTGATTTCCACTGGCATAGCTAAATCCTCACACTTTGAAATCTCACATAGGCTAATTCCATCGTATCTATAACCACAGCATTGGCATTAGCATCTAGATCGGATGTTGACCATTTTACTGGATAAGCTCTCTTAAATAACCAACTAGAAACAGGAACAGTGTTTTCATCAAGCAACATGACTAAGACATTGCTGGGGGCAAATTTCATGGTACTCATAGCAACGTTAAACTCTACATTCAGAGGAGAGCCAATCACCATTCCTCTTTCTAAAACCAGATTATTATAGGTAACCTGATTTGGCAAACGATGTCTTAAAATATTTTCACCTCCTTCACGGATGTCTGTTGTGCTTATTTCCGCCGAAATTCCCGATACCTTTTGAAAGCGAATATCTAAGGGATTAGGCAGAATTCCAGCAATGAAAAAGACGACCATAAAATTAAATCCAACCGGGGGATTTTCCGTCAAAGTAAGTTCCGGAATCTGAATGGGGAAATTATCTGCCATAACTTACAGCGGTTTTCAATTCGGTGAAGTACAAATTATTGGGTTTTAGGGAACAGGGAGCAGGGAGCAGGGAGCAGGGAAGAGAGAAGTCTAATGATTATAATGGAGGGTTATTAACCTTGAGAGTATTAGCCATTAGTTCTAAACTTTCAATAGCAACTTCATTGCTAGTGGCATTAAATGACGGTGCATCTAATTTCTTAGGGAAAGCATTTCCAACTTCCCAGGAGACAACTGCTTCACCTGACTCGTCTAACAAGTCAATCCTAAGATCTCGCTTTTCGACGGTATTAAGGTTAATCGTGCTAAACCATTCAAATAAATAGCTGTCTTTTCTGACAATTCCTTTCTGTAGGGTTAGGTTAATGGGAGTGTCCAATCCTGGCATGTACTTTGCCCCTTCTTTATAACTCAGGCCATCTCGATAAGTAATCGTTTCGTATTCAATGCTTAATCCCGATACCTCTGAGAAAGCATGGGAATCATCTCCATCGATGGTGACTCGGTAATAAAATACCGGAATTGGATAAGTATTTTTGATTTGTTCTACTGTGTCTGCCATGATTTATGTTTCCTTAATTACTTTAGGTTTAGTTTGACTGTTATAAGGTGGACAATGCCACCCTATAAACTACCTATTTTTGAATTTTGAATTTTGAATTTTGAATTACCCCTATGCTTCCTGTAATTTATGGGAGAATTTCAGGATAATGAACTCAGCTGGACGAACTGCTGCCAGACCAATTTCCACAATCATGCGTCCTTCTAAAATGTCCTGTGCTGTCATGGTTTGACCCAGTCCGATATGGACAAAGAAAGCCTGTTCAGGTGTAGCACCAGCCAGGGCACCTTGTCGCCATAATCCCTCTAGATAACTTTCAATTAGGGACTTCACCTTCAGCCAGGTGATGGTGTTGTTAGACTCAAAGACCACAAATGCAGTGGCTTTCTGAATCGATTCTTCAATGAGATTGAACAGTCTGCGCACAGGGATATAGCGCCATTCATTGTCATTACCCGCTAAAGTCCTTGCTCCCCAAATTAACGTTCCTTTTCCGGTAAAGCTACGAATAGCATTGATGGATTTACCGGCGGTGGGATCAACGTTAAGATTTTCCTGTTCCTCGTTGGTAATTTTTTCCGTAGGAGCAAGTACCGATGCCAAGCTGACATTAGCAGGTGCTTTCCAAACTCCCCTGTCCCGATCTACCCTGGCATATACCCCTGCTACGGCTGCACTTGGAGGTAATACGACTCGCTGTTTAGCTAGTTCAGTCTTTATTTTGTTGTAGAGATCGGTGTTTTTGGTTTTGATTTTACTCAGGTTTGAATCAGCAGTTTCTCCTGCCTCGGTAGTTTCTCCTGTCTCAGTGTTTTCTGCTGCCTCGGTAGTTTCTCCACCTCCCTTGATAGTTACAGACTCATCGGTGTAATAGTAGTTAAGTGAGGTTTGCAAGTAGGGATGGTAAGCTGCGCCATATTTTAAATCATTTGTGCCAATTCCCTGTCGGAATCCATCAACTCCCCCTGTAGCTTTTCCTTCTGTTGCCTCCGTGCCTGTTTCGTCTGCCCCTGTTCCTGTTTCGTCTGTTTTCTCTTTCAGAACGTCGAAGATGGCAAACCGATCTTTTAATCTATTGCATTGCATCAAAGCTTGTTTACAAAGTTCGTAATAATCGGTCGCACCTAAATTAGCGGCATCGGTAAGCATGATTAAAGTCGGTTCATCTTCTTTTTCTAAAGCTGATAAGCCTGCTAGAAAATGATCCTTTTGTTTAGTTCCGTTGTAATCACCTACCGAAACAATGTAACAACTGCCCCCACCGTTATCAAAATAAATCCGCAAAGCATAATACATTAAATACTTGAGTGTCGGAGGGCTAATGGGTGCAATTACACCTGCGCTCTCTGTAACAGAGAATTCACTTGCTTCAGCCTTGCCAAACAAAGTTTCATAGTCAAGCAGTGAATTAATTCGAGTGGGGTTATTCTTTAATTCGTCGTCTATTCCAGTTTTCTCTGTGTAACCGATAAAAGCTGGAATCGCTGTAGATACCTCAGCGACTGAGGGGGGAAATGTAGAAATTTCCTCGACATAAACATTGGGAGTTTTATAAGTTACCATGGTTCAATCCTTAGGTTTCAATTTTTATAGGTATTTCAGGGCGTTTATGACTTGAATTCCGTTATGATTAGGGGGATTAGGTAAATGATAAATCCACACAGAGGGATCGCCAAGTTCATTCTTTTTATTTTTTAAAAGTTGAATATTTTGTCTCCCAGCTTCCTGACAAGCAATTTCTGAGTCAGATTTAAAGCAATATTGTTGAGATTGAGTAAATTGTTGCTTAAGATCAGAAAATATTGGATCTGAATTTTTAGCGTTGGCACTCGTAGATCTAGTAAATTGAATTTTTGGTTCCCTGGTCGGATCTTTATCTTCAATCAAGAATTCATCGCCATTAGTTAACTGATCGGTTACCAGGTAATAGCGCCAGTGTTGTTGTTTGGCTTGAAAGGTGATTTGATAGTCACTATATTTACTGCCCTGATTCGAATCAAAAGATTTAGGCATGGAGGAGTTATTATAAATATAGACTATGCCAAAAATCTGCTGTCTCCTGGGTGATTTGTGATCGGACAATTTAAGTAGTATTACAAATCGGTATAGTCCTTCTCTAATCAGC